>NZ_JBEPEQ010000131.1:0-13865 GCF_040300925.1 Micromonospora sp. NPDC000207 | reverse complement strand
CGCTGTCCGTTTCCCCGGGGGGCGCCCGGCCGCTGCAACTGCGGGGGGGTGTCGGGGGCTCCCCCACCCTACCGCTCAGCGGGCGCCGGCCTTGTGGCCGGCGCCCGCTGCGCGTTCGTGAATTGGCAGCTCAACGGCTATATGGCGAAGACACGAGAGCATCGTCCATCGTCAGGCTCCTCTGTGGTCACTTGACGAATTGACGTCTCTTGCACCGTGATAGGGTGGTGACTATGTCAGCTTCGCCCCAGGTCGTGGGTCTACCCATTCGGCGACGACGACCCGTCGCGCCGTCGGTCTTCGACCTGTCGTTCTCCGAGCTCGCGGAGCGCGTCGGCGGCGAACGGCAAGCAGCCGACATCTTCGACAAGCTTTATCGGCAGCGCAAAGACTCGGCCCACACGCTGAAGCACTACGGGCAACTCGACGACCTCTCGTCGACCCTCGCCGAGCGCAGTCGCACCAGGGGAAGCCAGACGACAAAGTTCCTGTTCGAGCTGGTCGACGGCAATTTCATCGAGACGGTGCGGATCCGTCGCCACGACGGCTACACCGCCTGCGTCTCGTCTCAGGCGGGGTGCGCCTTCGCGTGCCAGTTCTGCGCGTCGGGCCGCGACGGCCTCAAGCGACACCTGCTACCGGGCGAGATCGTGCAGCAGGTGCTGGCGCTCGGGCCCGGCGTCAACAGGCTCGTGTTCATGGGCATCGGCGAGCCCCTGCACAACTACGACAACGTCATGGGCTCCATTCGCATTCTCCGCGAACGGCGCGGGCTCGGCTTCAAGACCAGTGGGATCACCATCTCCACGATCGGTATCCCGAAGTCGCTGAAGCGCCTGCGTGAAGAGCACATCAAGATCAATCTGACCATTTCCCTGCACGCGACCACGCAGGAGTCGCGGACCGAACTGATCCCGGGATCACGCAATCACGACATCAACGAGGTCGTCGAGGGTGCGTTGTCGTGGGCGGAGCGGCACGGTCGGATCGTCACCTTCGTTTACCTCCTGCTTCCCAATGTGAACGACTCCGACGACGACGTCACCCGTCTGATCCAGTTCTTCGCAGGTCGACCGGCTCGGATCAACCTGATGCGGTGGAATCCGGTCCTGGGCGGTCCGCTCTTCCAGCGGGTCAGTGACCGGCGACTGAGCACCGTCCGGCGCGAGTTGGACTCCGCCGGGGTCAACGTCACCGTCCGGGACACCCAGGGCCAGGACATCGAAGCCGCCTGCGGTCAGCTCCGCCTCCAGCAGCTGGCCAAGAAGGACACCACCGACCCGGCCGGGCCGGACGAGACGTCGACCGCCGACGTCGTCCCGCCCCGGCGGGAGCGGATCCTCGCCACCGGTCGCCGCGACAAGAAGTAGGGCGACAAGGCCCCCGGCCACCACCCACCAGCCGCGACCGCGTACGACGTGGTGTCGCGCTCGCCCGGACCGCCGGACGCCCCCGTGCCGCATCGCGCCGCCACCCCGGCCCGCCGCCGCAGTTCCTGGGGATGCCGGGTGCCCGGCCGCCGGGTCGTCCGCACGCCGGGCCGCTGCACGTCCCCACCCGGCACGTCCCTACCCGGCCCACCCCCACGCGGCGCGTAGCGCCGCCGCACGCCTCCCCCTCTGGTGCGGGTGGTCCCTCAGCCGAGGCTCGACCTGTCCTGTAGCCGTCGCCGCCAACCTGGTTCCGACAGTGGACGGCTCATCTCTGGTGCCCCGGGGGGTCACATGAAGGCGCTTGTCCTGTCGGGCGGAGCGGGTACCCGCCTACGACCCATCACGCACACGTCCGCCAAGCAGTTGGTGCCGGTGGCCAACAAGCCGGTGCTCTTCTACGGGCTGGAGGCCATCGCTGAGTCCGGCATCCGCGACGTCGGCATCATCGTGGGTGACACCGCCGACGAGATCATGGCCGCCGTGGGGGACGGCTCGGAGTTCGGCATCTCAGTGACCTACATCCGCCAGCACGCGCCGCTGGGCCTCGCCCACGCCGTCCTGATCGCCCGCGACTACCTCGGTGACGACGACTTCGTCATGTACCTGGGCGACAACTTCATCGTCGGCGGGATCCGCGACCTGGTCGACGACTTCCGGCAGGCCCGCCCCGACGCGCACATCCTGCTGACCCACGTGGCGGACCCCCGGCACTTCGGGGTCGCCGAACTCGTCGACGGCCGGGTGGTCAGCCTGGAGGAGAAGCCACAGCACGCCAAGAGCGACCTCGCCCTGGTCGGGGTCTACCTGTTCACGCCGGTGGTCCACGAGGCGGTACGGGTCATCACCCCGTCCGAGCGGGGGGAACTGGAGATCACTCACGCCATCCAGTGGCTCATCGACCGCGAGTGCGACGTCCGGTCGACGATCATCTCCGGATACTGGAAGGACACCGGCAACGTGACCGACATGCTGGAGGTGAACCGTTCCGTGCTGGAGACCATCGAGACCCGGGTGGCCGGTACGGTCGACGCCACCAGCGAGATCATCGGCCGGGTACGGATCGATCGGGGCGCGCGGATCAGCGGAAGCCGTATCGTCGGCCCGGCGGTCATCGGCGCCTCGACGGAGGTCGTCGACTCCTACGTCGGGCCGTTCACAGCGATCGGCGAGTGCTGCCGGATCGAGGACACCGAGATCGAGTACTCGATCGTGTTGCGGGACTCGGCACTCACCGGCGTCCGCCGGGTCGAGGCGTCACTGATCGGACGTGGCGTGGAGGTCACCCCCGCGCCGCGCAACCCCGCCGCCCACCGGTTCGTGCTCGGCGATCACAGCAAGGTGCAGATCTCGTCATGACGACTCGACTCCTGGTCACCGGCGGTGCCGGATTCATCGGTTCGCACTACGTCCGTACCCTGCTCGGCCCGGACGGGCCGACCGACGTACGGGTCACGGTCCTGGACGCCCTCACCTACGCCGGTAACCCGGAGAACCTGGCGGGCCTGCGCGACCACCCGAGGTACACGTTCGTCCAGGGTGACATCTGCGACGCCGCGACGGTGACCGCGCTGGCCCGCGAGCACGACCAGGTGGTCCACTTCGCCGCCGAGTCCCACGTCGACAGGTCGATCGACGGCGGGGCGGCGTTCGTCCGTACCAACGTGCTCGGCACCCAGACCCTGATCGAGGCGGCTCACCAGCAGGGCGTCGAGACGTTCGTCCACGTCTCGACCGACGAGGTGTACGGCTCCATCGAGCACGGCTCGTGGCCGGAGACGCACCCGCTCAAGCCCAGTTCCCCGTACTCGGCGTCGAAGGCGGGTGGTGATCTCGTCGCCCTGTCGTACCACCACACGCACGGTCTCGACGTCCGGGTGACCCGGGGCTCCAACACGTACGGGCCGTACCACTTCCCGGAGAAGCTCATCCCCCTTTTCATCACCCGACTCCTCGACGGGGAGACGGTGCCGCTCTACGGCGACGGTGGCAACGTACGGGACTGGCTGCACGTCGACGACCACGTCCACGGGATCGAGTTGGCCCGTACGCGGGGCCGGGCCGGGGAGATCTACCACATCGGCGGGGGCACGGAGCTGTCCAACCGGGAACTGACCGGTCTGCTGCTCGCCGCCTGCGACGCCGGCTGGGACCGGGTGCGGCACGTCTCGGACCGCAAGGGCCACGACCGGCGCTACTCACTCGACTGCTCGAAGGCCCGACGCGAGTTGGGGTACACCCCCCGGGTCGACTTCCGTGCGGGGCTCGCCGACACCGTCCGCTGGTACCGCGACAACCGACCCTGGTGGGAGGCGTTACGCGCCCGGGCGATGGTGTGAGGGACCGGCACCGACAGCCGAGCGGCGACCACCGGTGGTCGGCGAACGGCATTCTCGACTGACGTCGGACTCCACCCCGACGCAATTACCTCCCCAGCTCGATACATAGTCGCTTGACCATCAATGATGCCCCGTATTCGGCGGGCCATCGACCCCGCAGGCACCTCGCGAACCTTGGCACGGCAGGTCGGCAGGCGAAGCATCTGTGCAGGTGGAGAGCGGTTCGTGACCCCGACGCAGGGGGTCGGTGGACGCCGCCCGAGATGCGGACGCATCCCGCGCACCGACACATTCCTGCACCCGCACCACAGGCCGGAAATTCCGTGTGATCTGGCTCACGCATCAATCGATATCAGTTTTTGATCGCTACACTCAGGCGATGCCCGAAACGAGATGCCGTATCTGCGGAAATGAAGATCTCGAATCAGTACTGCATCTGGGAGAACAGGCCCTCACCGGGGTCTTCCCGCACAGCCCAGACGACGTCGTCCCCACGTTTCCGCTGGAACTGGTGACCTGCGCGCCGCCCGGCTGCGGACTGGTCCAGCTGCGCGAGACGCCCGACTTCGGACTGATGTACAACGAGGGTTACGGCTACCGGTCCGGCATCCGCCCCTTCATGATCAACCACCTGCACGACAAGGTCGCCAAGCTGCGCGGCATGCGCGAGGTCGGCCCCGACGACCTCGTGGTCGACATCGGCAGCAACGACTCCACCCTGCTGCGGGGCTACCTCCCCGACCCGCCGAAGCTGGTCGGGTTCGACCTGGTGGGAGAGAAGTTCCGCGACCTGTACCCACCGGAGGCCGACCTCGTCGCCGGCTTCTTCTCCGCCGAGGCGTTCACCGAGCGCTACGGGGACCGGCGCGCCGCGATCGTCACCTCCATCGCGATGTTCTACGACCTGCCCGCGCCGACGGAGTTCATGCGCGACGTCCACGACATCCTCGCCCCCGACGGCCTGTGGCTGATGGAGCAGAGCTACCTGCCCTCCATGCTGGAGGCCAGCGCCTACGACATCGTCTGCCACGAACACCTTGAGTACTACGCCCTGCGGCAGATCGAGTGGATGGCCGAACGCACCGGGCTGAAGGTGGTCGACGCCGAGATCACCGACGTGTACGGCGGAAGCCTCTGTGCCGTGCTGGCCCGGCAGACCAGCGACCACCGGGTGAACGAGCCGGCGCTGCAGAAGATCCGGGACCAGGAGACCGCCGCCCGGCTCGACACCCTGGCGCCCTACGAGGCATTCGCCCGCAACACCGAGCGCCAACGCGACCACCTGCTGGACTTCCTCGCCACGTCGCGCGCCGCCGGCAAACTGACCCTGGGGTACGGCGCCTCGACGAAGGGCAACGTGATCCTGCAGTACTGCGGACTCACCGAGGACGACCTGCCCTGCATCGGGGAGGTCAGCCCGGAGAAGTCCGGCCGGTACACCCCGGGCACCGGGATCCCGATCGTGTCGGAGGAGGAGGCGAAGTCCCGCCGCCCCGACCAGCTCCTCGTCCTGCCCTGGATCTACCGCGACGGCTTCCTCGAACGGGAACAGGAGTTCCTCGCCAACGGCGGCAAGCTCGTCTTCCCCCTCCCCCACCTGGAAGTGGTGTGATGAAACTGCCCGATCTGGAGAGCGACGCCTTCCACGTCGACTGGTACCGGACCTATGCGGAGCTGCGCGAACGGGCCCCGGTGACCCCGGTGCGCTTCTTCGGCCAGGACGCCTGGCTGATCACCGGCTACGAGGAGGCCCGTACCGCCCTGGGCGACCTGCGGTTGAGCAGCGACCCGAAGAAGAAGTACCCGGGGGTGGAGGTGGAGTTCCCCGCCTACCTGGGCTTCCCCGAGGACGTACGGCACTACTTCGTCAACAACATGGGCACCAGCGACCCGCCCACCCACACCCGGCTGCGCAAGCTGGTCTCCCAGGAGTTCACCGCCCGCCGGGTGGAGGCCATGCGTCCCCGGGTCGAGGCGATCACCGCGCAACTGCTCGACGAGATCGGCGACGTCGACGAGGTCGACATCGTCGACCGGTTCGCCCATCCCCTGCCCATCAAGGTGATCTGCGAACTGCTCGGGGTGGACGAGAAGGACCGGGGCGACTTCGGCCGGTGGAGCTCGGAGATCCTCGTCATGGAACCCGAGCGCGCCGCGCAGCGCGGCCAGGCCGCCCAGGAGGTCGTCACCTTCATCATCGACCTGGTCGAGCGCCGCCGTACCGAGCCCGGCAACGACCTGCTCTCGGCCCTGATCCGGGTCCAGGACGACGACGCCGACCGGCTCAGCCGCGACGAACTCACCTCCATCGCGCTGGTGCTGCTGCTGGCGGGATTCGAGGCGTCGGTGAGCCTCATCGGGATCGGCACCTACCTGCTGCTGACCCACCCCGACCAGCTCGCGCTGGTCCGGAAGGACCCGGCACTGCTGCCCGGAGCGGTGGAGGAGATCCTGCGCTACCAGGCCCCACCGGAGACCACCACCCGGTTCGCCACCGCCGAGGTGGAGATCGGCGGGGTGACGATCCCGGCGTACAGCACCGTCCTGATCGCCAACGGGGCGGCCAACCGCGACCCGGGACAGTTCCCCGACCCCGACCGGTTCGACGTCACCAGGGACAGCCGGGGACACCTCACCTTCGGGCACGGCATCCACTACTGCATGGGCCGCCCGCTGGCCAAGCTGGAGGGAGAGGTCGCCCTGGGGGCCCTGTTCGACCGCTTCCCGAAGCTGTCGCTGGGCTTCCCCTCCGACGAGGTTGTCTGGCGGCGGTCGCTCCTGCTGCGCGGCATCGACCACCTGCCGGTGCGACCGAACGGATGAGACACCGATGAACACCTGGTTGCGGCGGTTCGGGTCCGCCGACGGACACCGGGCCCGGCTGTACTGCTTCCCGCACGCGGGAGCCGCCGCCGACTCGTACCTCGACCTCGCCCGGGCACTGGCCCCGGAGGTCGACGTGTGGGCGGTGCAGTACCCGGGCCGGCAGGACCGACGTGACGAGCGGGCTCTCGGCACCGCCGGGGAGATCGCCGACGAGGTCGCGGCCGTGCTGCGCGACCTCGTCGGCGAGGTTCCGTTCGCCCTGTTCGGTCACAGCATGGGCGCCCTGGTCGCCTACGAGACCGCCCGTCGCCTGGAGGCTCGTCCGGGGGTGCGACCGCTGCGGTTGTTCGTCTCCGGGCAGACCGCCCCCCGGGTCCACGAGCGGCGCACCGACCTGCCCGACGAGGACGGACTCGTCGAGCAGATGCGCAGGCTCGGGGTCAGCGAGGCCGCATTGGCCGACCAGGGGCTGTTGGACATGTCGCTGCCGGTGCTGCGGGCCGACCACCGGGTGCTGCGCTCCTACGCCTGGCAGGCCGGGCCGCCGCTGCGGGCCGGCATCACCACCCTCTGCGGTGACACCGACCCGTTGACGACGGTGGAGGACGCCCAACGCTGGCTGCCGTACTCGGTAGTCCCCGGCCGTACCCGGACCTTCCCGGGCGGGCACTTCTACCTCGCCGACCACGTCGGGGAGGTGGCCGAGTCGGTGCGCCGGGACCTGCTGCGGCTCACCCCCACCGGCTGACCGGGGCGGGGACCGCGGCGGCCGTCCCGCCGCACCGACACGGGTTCCCGCAGGTCAGGGGCGGGCTCTCACCGTAGCCACGCCTCCGGGGCCGCCCCTGCTGCGGCGACCCCGGGGAAGATCCCGTCCAGGGCGGTGAGTTCCGTCGCGCCGAGGGCGACGCCGCAGGCGCGGAGCGCGGAGTCGAGCCGTCCGGGCGTCCGCGCACCGACGACCGCCCCCGCCACACCGGGCCGGGACAGCACCCACGCCAGTGCGACCTCGGCGGGGTGCTCGCCGAGGTCTCTGCAGAACACCTCGTACGCCTCCACCGCCGAGCGCAGTGCCGTCGGCTGTCCCGACGCCCGTGCGGCTGCGGCGCCCGGACCGTCGCCGCCGAGCAGACCGCCGAGGCGGGTCGGCCTGGCGAAGACCCCGAGCCCGTACGCCTGCGCGGCGGGCAGGACCTCCAGTTCGGGATGGCGCGACGTCAGGTCGTACCGACACTGGTGGGACACCAGGCCGAGGCGGTGACGGCGGACGGCGTGCTCCTGGGCGGCGACGATGTGCCATCCGGGGAAGCCCGACGACCCGACGTAACAGACCTTTCCGGCGGCCACGAGGGCGTCCACCGCCTGCCAGACCTCGTCCCACGGCTCCACCCGGTCCACCCGGGGCAGGTGAAGGACGTCGACGTGGTCGACACCGAGACGCCGCAGGGAGCCCTCACAGGAGGCGATGATCTGCCGGGCGGAGAGGCCGCCCCCGCCGACCTGCCCGCCCGGTGGGACACCCACCGTCACCGACAGGACGGTCTCCTCCCGCCGACCGGTGTCCCCGGCCAACCACCGGCCGACCGACTCCTCGGCGACCTGGGCACTGGTCGACGCAGAGTCGTCGTCGGCGGTGTCGAGGCAGTTGACGCCCCGGGAACGGGCGTGGTCGAGCAGGCGTACTGCGTCGGCGTCGTCCTGGCCGGCGAGGGCTGCCGTACCCAGCCAGAGCCGGCTGGTCAGCAGGGCGCACCGGCCGAGCCGGACGTGGGTGGCGTCGGTGCTCATCCGACGGCGGTCCGTTCCCCGACCAGCCCCGCACAGACGTCGACGACCTCGGCGGGGGACGGCTCGGCGAGCATGTCGGCCCGCATCCGCGCCGCACCGGCGGTGAAGGCGGGATCGTCCAGGACCCGCCGCACCGCCTCGCGGAGCTGGTCGGAGGTCAGCTCGGGCACCGGCAGGGCGATGCCCGCCCCCTGGTCCTCGGTCCGCTGGGCGCGGACCCCGGTGTCCCAGCCGTCGGGCAGGATCACCTGCGGCACGCCGTGGATGGCGGCGGTGTGCCAGCTGCCGGGACCGCCGTGGTGCACCGTCGCCGCGCAGGTCGGCAGCAGTGCGTGCATCGGGACGAACCCGACCGTACGGATGTTGGCCGGGACGTGGGCGACGCCTTCGAGCTGCTGCTCGTCCACTGTCGCGATGATCTCGGCGTCGACGTCACCGAGCGCACCCAACAGGTCGTCGACGGAGACCTGCCCGATGCTGTTCTCCCGGCTGGAGATGCCCAGGGTGAGGCAGACCCGTCGGCGGGTCGGCTCGTCGTGCAGCCAGTCCGGCACCACCGACGGGCCGTTGTAGTCGACGTAGCGCATGCCCACCGTCCTCAGCCCGGTGTCGAGGCGCATCCCGACCGGGGCGGGGTCGATCGTCCACTGCCCGACCACCAGCTCCTCGACGTCCTGCGGCACCCGGCCGCCGAACCTCTCCACAGACCAGGTGAGCCACTCGGCGAGGGGGTCCTCCCGGTGGGCGGCGGGCTGTCCGGGCAGCAGCCCGAGGAACTTCTGCCGGGCCCGTACCGTGATGTCGGGTCCCCACAGGAGTCGGGCGTGGGCCACGCCGGTCACCGTCGCCGCGATCGACGCGGCGAAGGTCTGCGGCTCCCAGACGACCAGGTCGGGTCGCCACGACCGACAGAAGGAGATCATGCCCTCGACCAGCGAGTCCGGGCTCATCAGGGCGTAGAAGGTCGGGGTGAGGACGGTCTGCATGCCGAGCAGGTGGTCCCAGGTGGAGGTGGCCGGGTCCCGCTCGCTGAAGTCCAGGCTGCGGACGTAGTCGATGATGTCGTACCCGGCGTGGGTCATGAAGTCGACAAGGTCGACGTCGGTGCCGACCGGTACGGCCGTCAGTCCGGCCGCCGTGATGTCGTCGGTGAGAGCCGGTGAGGCGACGACCCGTACCTCGTGGCCCGCCGCGCGGAAGGCCCAGGCGAGGGGAACGAGACCGAACAGGTGGCTCTTGCTGGCCATGGAGGAGAAGACGACGCGCATCGCAGGCACCTCAGAGTTCGACCGGGCAGTGGGCGGTGGCTCGCAGGACCGGTGAACGACGTCGCCTGACGACCGGGCCACCGGCGGTGAGACCGGGCAGCGCCTTGGCGACGCTGCGCAGTGCGGCGGTGGTCAGGACCACCACCAGCTCCTCCAACCGGCCGGGGTGACCGCGCTGGGCGGACAGGGCCCGGTCGGCGTCGGCCCGGTCCGGGTCGAGGCGGTCCGGGTCGGCGAAGACCCCCGCGTCACGGTTGGCGGCGGCGACCACCACGACGACCTCGTCGCCCGCCGCGACCGTGTGCTCGCCCACCACCGTCTCGGTGCCGGCGGTACGCCGTTCCAGGTGCGCCGTCGGATGCAGGCGCAGCACCTCCGCGACGAGACGGGCGGCGACGTCGGGGTCGTCGGCGAGACGCTGGGCCGCCCCCGCCGTGGCGGTCACCGCCAGCACCGCGTCGACGAACGCGGTGGCTGTCATCTCGACGGCGGTGAACAGCGCCCGCCGGTGCGGGTCCCCGGGCACCGCGGCGATCGCCGCCTCGGTCACCGCCAGGGGCTGCGGGGTGAGCTGGGCGTCGAGGCCGACCCGGGCGTCCCACGCGGCGCGCAGCACGTCGGGGTCGTCCGCGCCGACCCCCCGCGACGCCATCGGCCAGGCGAGGTCGCGGACCAGGTCCAGGCGGGTCCCCGGGGCAGGCAGGAGACCCGTCAGCCGGTCCTCCACCTCCTGCGGGTCGGGCAGTTCGGCGTCCCAGGACGCGGCGTGCACGTCACGGAACGGCTGCGCCCAGGTCGAGGCCGGGGCGCCCGCGGCCCGCATCCACTCCGGCGTCCGGCCGGTGGCCCGGGTGAAGGTCGGGTCGTCGAGCACCCGCACGGCGGTGGCGTGGTCGGTCACCACCCACGTCTCGGTACGGCTGCGCCGGACCCCGGATCCGCCCAGCCCCCGGTACCAGCGGTGCGGGTCGTCGTCGTGCCCGCACAACAGCATCGGGTACGGGTCTCCGTTGCTGCCGTAACCCCAGTACAGTCCCCGGATCATCTGGAGTCGTCGGCCCAGCACGGCGCGATCGGTCGTGTTCATGCCCTCTCCCCGCTCAACCAGGCGTCGATGTGCCGCGCGATCGCGTCGGCGTGCTCCTGCACCATCGAGAAGTGGTCACCGGGCACCGTGACCCTGTCGTGCCCGAACGGCCACGTGGACTGCCAACCGTCGTCCGGCCACTCCCCCATCGGCTCGCTGGCGGCCACCACCAGCGTGGGCAGACCGGTGTCCCTCGGACGCCACCTGCCGGTCAGCCTGTCGTACGCCCCCAGGGCCGTGAGCCGGGTGTCGTCCATCCGTACGGTCTCGTGGTCGAACAGGGCGGCGGTCAGCTCGCCGAGCCAGGCGTGCACCGCCTCCTGGTGACCGGGTGGGTACACGTCGAGGAGCACGACGCCACGTGGCGGGTGGCCCCGGTCGGCCAGCTCGGTCGCCAGGGCGTACGCCATCAGGGCCCCCGCCGAGTGTCCGACCAGCACGAACGGCGTGTCGCCCTGTGCCGCGAGGACCGCGTCCGCCTGCACCCCGAGCACTGCCTCCATCGACGCCGGCACCGGTTCACCCGCCTCGTACCCGGGTTGCGCGAGGGCGCGCACCGGCACGGTGCCGCGCAGCGCCGAGGCGAGTCGGGCGAACTCGTGCGGCCCGGAGAGCGCCGCAGTGCCCGCGCAACAGATCACAGTGACCGGGCCGGATCCGTCGGCCAGGTCGACGAGTTCCAGCTGTCCGCCCAGGCTCGCCGCGTCGGTGAACCGCTCCCGGAACTCCGACAGGTTCGCCAGCAGGTCCAGGTACGACCGGACGTCGCCGGTCTGCCCGGCCCGCCGGTAGCCGTCCCGCAGGACGCTGCCCGTCGCCTCGACCGGGGCGGTGCCGACGTCGAGCTGCTGCGCGAGGTGGTCGGCGAGTCTGCGTACCGTGGGGTGCTGGAACACCAGGGCGGCGGGCAGCGTCCGCCCGGTGGCCTGCTGGAGCTGGTTGCGCAGGCCGACGGCGGTGAGCGAGTCGAAGCCCAGCTCGGTGAAGGGCTGGTCCAACCCGACCGCGTCCGGGTCCTGGTGACCGAGGATCGCGGCCACGTGCGAGCGCGTGAACTGGAGTAGCTGGTCGGCGGTCATCGCCGGGACCGGGGCCGCCGCAGCGGTGGGGGCGGCCACCGGCGCGGAGGTGACGAGTTCGTCGATCAGGGGTCTGGGCCGGGCGGCGGTGAAACCCACGGCGAAGCGGTCCCAGTCGACGTCGGCTACCGACACACAGGTGTCGTCGTTGTCCAACGCCTGGTGCAGGGCGCGCAGCGCCCGGTCCGGTGCCATCGCCCGCAGACCGCGCCGGGTCAGCCCGTCGAGGTCGCCGGTGGCCATGCCGTCGCCGGCCCACGCCCCCCAGGCGACCGAGGTCGCGGCCCGGCCCGCCTGGCGGCGGCGGTGGGCCAGGGCGTCCAGGTAGGCGTTGGCTGCCGCGTACGCGCCCAGGTTCGCGCTACCCCACACTCCCGCCCCCGAGGAGAACAGGACGAAGGTGTCGGCGTCCGGGCAGAGCTCGTCGAGCAGCCGCGCCCCGGTCACCTTCGCGGCGCTGACCGACTCCAGTTCGTCGATCCGGTCGAGGGGACGGGAGTCGGGCACCCCTGCGGTGTGGACGACGATCCGGACCGGCCGGTCCTGTTCCCGTAGCTCCTGCACCAGGGCGCGCAGGCGTGGCCCGTCGGTGACGTCGCACGCCTCGACTCTCGGCTCGGCCCCGAGGTCGGCCAGTTCGGCGGCCAGTTCGGCGGCACCGGGTGCGTCGGGGCCGCTCCTGCTGAGCAGGACGAGATCGGTCACCCCGGACCGGGCCAGGTACCGCGCGACGTGGCCGCCGAGGGCACCCGTACCGCCCGTGACGAGCGCCGTGCCCGCCGGTGTCCACCTGGCGTTTCGGGTGGTCAGCGGGGCGCGGACGAGCCGTCGGCCGTGGCGGATGCCGTCGCGCAGCGCCACCTGGTCCTCGTGGTCGTCGGCGGCCAGGAGGGCGGCGAAGACCACCCCGTCCTCGGCGGTGGGTTCGACGGTCACGTCCACCAGGCCGCCCCACCGGTGCGGGGTCTCCAGACCCATCACCCGTCCGATCCCCCACACCATTGCCTGGTCGCAGTCGATCGGGTCGTGGTCGTCGAGTGCGACGCCGCCGCTGGTGACCAGCCAGAGTGGGGCCTCGACGTCGGCCTCGCCGAGGAGTCGGTGCCGGGCCAGGTGGGTGGCGGTGTCGGCGGCGAAGGAGAGCACACCGGCGAGTCGTCCGGCCGCCTCGTCCAGGGCGACCGCGAGGGACTCCCGGTCGGGAGCGGCCACCGGGACGAGGAGCCCGCCGGCCTTCTCGACGCTGTGGCCGAGGGTCTCCGGGGCGTCGCCGAAGACGAGGTAGCTGCCGGACAGCTCCGCCGGGGTGGTGGCCAGGGGCCGCCAGTCGACGCGGTAGCGGTGGTCGGCGACCTGGTCGGCCGCCGTCGGGGCGAGCCAGTACCGGGTCGCCTCGAACGGGTAGTTCGGCAGGGGAACCGGGTGGGTGGCGGGGAGGATCGCCCGCCAGTCCACTGGTACGCCGTGCACGTGGGCCCGGGCGAGTTCGGCGACCAGGTGCCGCTCGCCGGTGTCCCGGTGCAGCGAGCCGATGGCCACCGTCTCGTCGTCGATCTCCTGCACCGCGGCGGTGAGGACCGGGTGTGGGCTCATCTCGACGAAGACCCGGTAGCCGTCGGCGACGGCGGCCTCGACGGCCTCGTCGAAGCGCACCGGTGAGCGCAGGTTGTCGTACCAGTACCGGGCGTCCATGTCCGTGCCGGCGCCCCGGGCGCCGTGCAGCGTGGAGTAGAGGGCGACGTCGGGTCGGCGCGCCGTGACGTCGGCCAGGTCGGTGAGGATCGTGTCGCGGATCTGTTCGACGTGGGCGGAGTGGGAGGCGTAGTCCACAGGCAGCGTCTTGGCCCGCTCACCGGTCTCGGCGCAGTGGGCGACGAGGGCGGCGAGGGCCTGTGGGTCACCCGAGACCACCACCGAGGTCGGGGAGTTGACCGCCGCCACCGAGATCCGGTCGGACCAGGGTGCGATCAGCTCCCGGGCGCGTTCGGCGGAGACCGCGAGGGAGACCATGCCGCCGTGGCCGGCCAACGCCCGCAACGCCCGCGCCC
>NZ_JBEPEQ010000130.1:0-13906 GCF_040300925.1 Micromonospora sp. NPDC000207 | reverse complement strand
CGCCCAGCGCACCCCCGTGCAGGGCTGCCGGGTACGCCCGCTCGGCGCGATGCGCTGGGCGGTCACCCCGGCCATCACTGTGCCGTCGCGCAGCAGTTCGGCGGTGTGGTCCTGGTCGTCCTGGCGTACGTCGAACCGGACTGCCAGCTCGGCGGGGAGCCGGGCGAGGGCGTCGACGAACCAGGTGGCGAGGCTGTCGGCGTTTACCACCACCGGCACCGTCGTCGGGGCACCGGCGGCAGCCGGGGTGCCGGTCCAGCGTCCGCGTGCCTCGGCCAGCGCCTCCCGTTCGAGCAGGAGCAGCTGCCCGGCCAGGCGCAGAAGTGGTTCTCCCGCCGGGGTGGCCCGGCAGGGTCGGCCCCGCCGGACCAGGACCTGGCCGACGGCACCCTCCAGGGCCTGGATCCGTTGGCTGACTGCGGACTGGGTGACGTGCAGGAGCCGGGCGGCGGACTCGAAACTGCCCTCGCTGACCACTGCGGCGAGGGTGCGCAGCTGCTCCGAGGAGAGACCTTCCATCAGTTGAGCTTATGGTAGGAGAGAAAGTTCAGTTGGACTGGTCGGCCGGGTGGCTCCTAGCGTCACCGGCGTGCTGACTCCCGACGTACTCGCCTCGGCCGCCGCCGGGTTCACTGTCGCCCTCGCGTTGATCGTGGCCATCGGCGCGCAGAACGCCTTCGTCCTGCGGCAGGGGCTGCGCCGTGAACACGTCGTACCGGTGGTCCTGATCTGCGCCCTCTCCGACGCGGTGCTGATCTGCGCGGGCATCGCGGGGGTGGGGACGGCGGTCGCGGCCCGTCCCGAACTGCTCACCGCGATCCGGTACGGCGGTGCCGCGTTCCTGCTCTGCTACGCCGCCCTGGCCCTCCGTCGGGCGTCGCGCCCCGACACGCTCTCCCCCGCCGACCGTCCGCCGACGTCGCTACGGGCGACCCTGCTGACCTGCCTCGCCTTCACCTATCTCAACCCGCACGTCTACCTGGACACCGTCCTGCTGCTCGGCGGGATCGCCCAGCAGCACGCGTACCGGTGGGTGTTCGGGGTGGGGGCGGTGACGGCGAGCCTGGTGTGGTTCACCGCGCTCGGGGCGGGGGCGCACCGGTTGGCGCCGCTACTGGGCCGGGCCGGGGCGTGGCGGGTCCTCGACGGGGTCGTCGCGGTGGTGATGACGGTGGTCGCGGTGGCGCTGCTGCGGGGCTGACCGGGGTGGTCGGCCTGCGCTACCGGGGGGCGGGACCGGCTGCGGGCGGGAATGATGGTCTCGTGAGGTTCCTTCATGACGTGATTCCCGCGCACGATCTGACCTACAACGACGTCTTCATGGCACCGGCCCGCTCCGACCTCGGGTCGCGGCTCGACGTGGACCTGGCCACCGACGACGGTACGGGGACCACCATCCCGCTGGTGGTGGCGAACATGACGGCGGTGGCCGGGCGGCGGATGGCCGAGACGGCGGCCCGCCGGGGCGCTGTCACAGTGATCCCGCAGGACATCCCGATCGAGGTGGTGGCCACCGTGGTCGGCTGGGTCAAGCGACGGCACCTGGTCCACGACACCGCGCTCACCCTCGGCCCCACCGACACCGTCGGCGACGCCATCCACCTGCTGCCCAAGCGCTCCCACGCCGCCGTGGTGGTGGTCGACGACGACAACCGCCCCCTCGGGGTGGTCACCGAGGCGGACACCGAGGGGGTGGACCGGTTCGCCCAGTTGCGCCACGTGATGTCCACGGAGCTGCACACCGTAGCCGCGGACGCCGATCCCCGTACCGGCTTCGACAGGCTCTCGGCGGGTCGGCGTCGGCTCGCGCCGGTGGTGGACGACGACGGCAGGTTGGTCGGGGTGCTGACCCGGCAGGGGGCGCTGCGGGCGACGCTGTACCGGCCGGCGGTGGACGACCGGAGTCGGCTGCGGATCGCGGCGGCGGTGGGGATCAACGGCGACGTCACAGGCAAGGCCCGTGCCCTCCTCGAAGCCGGGGTGGACACCCTGGTCGTGGACACCGCACACGGCCACCAGGAACGCATGGTCTCCGCACTCCGGGCGGTCCGCGCCCTCGACCCCGGGGTTCCCGTCGCGGCCGGCAACGTGGTCACCGCCGAGGGCGTACGCGACCTTGTCGAAGCCGGTGCCGACATCGTGAAGGTCGGCGTGGGTCCGGGGGCGATGTGCACCACCCGGATGATGACCGGGGTCGGACGGCCGCAGTTCTCCGCGGTGCTCGACTGTGCGGCGGCCGCCCGCAACCTGGGGCGGCACGTCTGGGCCGACGGCGGGGTGCGGCATCCCCGGGACGTGGCCCTCGCGCTGGCCGCCGGGGCGTCCAACGTGATGATCGGATCCTGGTTCGCCGGGACGCACGAGTCCCCCGGCGACCTCTACCAGGACGAGGACGGACGGCGGTACAAGGAGAGCTTCGGGATGGCCTCGGCCCGGGCGGTGAGCGCCCGCACCGCCGAGGACAGCGCCTTCGACAGGGCCCGCAAGGCGGTCTTCGAGGAGGGCATCTCCTCCGCCCGGATGTACCTCGACCCGGTCCGACCCGGGGTGGAGGATCTGATCGACGAGATCGTCGCCGGGGTGCGTAGCGCCTTCACCTACGCGGGGGCACGCAACCTGACCGAGTTCCACCAACGGGCTGTGGTCGGGGTGCAGAGCACTGCCGGCTACACCGAGGGGATGCCGCTACCCACGAGTTGGTGACGCCGTACCGGGCTGCCCGGTGGCCCGGGGGTCCGCGTCGGGCTGCCCGGCGATTCGCGGGCCGGTGTCGGGCTGCCCGGTGGCCCGGGGGGCGGGGGTCGGTCGCCCGGCGGGGGTGCCGGGGGGCCGCACGGGTTCCCCGGTGAGCCGGGCGCAGGCGAACAGGCCGAGCAGGAGGAACCCGGCGGCGGTGAAGGCCGCGTACCGGGTGGCGTCGGAGAAGGCGTCGCGGGCCTGCTCGGCCACGGCTGCGGTGGCCGGATCCTCGGCGAGCCCGGCGATGGCGGCACCGGCGCTGTCCTTGACGGCGGCGACGATCTGGTCACGCTGGGCGGCGTCGAGGCCGGGCTGGTCCGCGAGACGGGTTCCGAGCAGCCCGCCCAGGCTGGCGAAGAGCACGGTGCCGAGCACCGCGATGCCGAGCGCCGAGCCGACCTGCCGGGCGGTGCTCTGCACTCCGGAGCCCTGGCCGCTCTGGCGTACCGGCACGTCCCGGAGGGAGACCCCGGTGAGCTGGGCGGTGGCCAGGCCCACGCCGACCCCGTAGACGAAGAGCAGGCCGACCGGTGCCCACCAGACGGTGTCCGAGGCGATGACGAACCCGAGCCCGGCCACCCCGACCAGTTCGGCGGCGACGCCGAGCTGCACCACCCGGACCGCACCCCACCGGCGGGTGAGGACGGCACCGAGGCCGCTGGAGAGGAAGCTGCCCACGGCGAGCGGGAGCAGCGCCAGGCCGGTGCCGAAGGCGCTGTAGCCGAGGACGTTCTGGTACCACAGCGGCAACGCGAAGAGCAGGCCGAACTCGCCGAGGCTGACGATCGCGGCGGCGACGATCCCGTTGCGGAACGAGCCGATCCCGAACAGGGAGAGGTCGAGCAGCGCCGCCCGTCGGGCCCGGTTGCGCCGGAGCTGGTGGCGTACCAGCGTGGCGAGGGCGAGCAGTCCCACCGCTGCGGCGACCGGCACCGGGGAGAGGGCCGGGGTCCAGTCCAGTCCGAAGATCGAGAACGGCTGCTCCCGCTGCCACCACCCGTAGGTGCGTCCCTCGATGAGGGCGAACACCACAGCGGTCATGCCGACCACCGACAGGAGCGCCCCGAGCCAGTCCACGCCCCGTTCGGCGTGTTCGTCGCGGGACTCGGCGACCAGGGCCAGGGCACCGACGATCACGATCGCGCCGACGGGGACGTTGATGCCGAACGCCCACCGCCAGGAGTACTCGGTGGTCAGCCAGCCGCCGAGCAGCGGGCCGAGGGCGGCGGCCCCGCCGATGGTGGCTCCCCAGACGGCGAAGGCGACGCCCCGCTCCCGGCCGGTGAAGGTGGCGTTGAGCAGGGAGAGGGAGGTGGGGAGCATCATCGCCCCGCCGACTCCCTGGAGGACCCGGGCGCCGATCAGGGTCTCACCGGTTCCGGCGAGGGCGGCCAGGACGCTCGCCGCGACGAAGACCACCACCCCGGTGAGGAAGATCCGTCGTCGGCCGACCCGGTCGGCGACCCGACCGGCCACCAACAGCAGGGCCGCGAACACCAGCGTGTACGCCTCCTGCACCCACTGGGCGTCGGTGGCGGTGATGTCGAGGTCCCCGATGATCGTGGGCACCGCGACGTTGACGATCGTGGTGTCCACGATGATCGTGGCGACACCGAGGCTGATCGCGAGCAGCCCCCACCAGCGTCCCCGCCCCTGAGGCATCGACACTCCCCCGACTGCTAGATAATCTAGCTACCTGAAATGCTAGCTTCTACCCATGACAGGCGTGCGGTCAACTCCGACACACCGGGACGGTTCCGGCCCGGACCCGACCGGCCCCGGGCCCTGTCACCAGGGACCCCGGGAGAGCCCCGGTCGCAGCGAGACGGCCCGGGCCCTGCGCGAGGTGATCCGGGCCGCCAGCGACACCCGGGCGGCCCTGGCCCGTCGACTCGGCATCGGCACCACCGACGCCGCCGCCATCGACCACCTGGTCTCCAGCCCCGACCCGCTCGGCCCGGTGGAGCTGGGCAACCGGCTCGGCATCCGGTCCGCCTCGGCGACCACCCTCGTCGACCGTCTCGTCCAGGCCGGTCACGTCGAGCGGACCCCCCACCCCCACGACCGTCGCCGGATCGCCCTCCAGGTCACCGATCTGGCCTTCACCGAGGTAGTGGCGGCACTGAGTCCGATGCTCGACGGGGTCGAACGCGCCGTCGACCGGCTCACCCCCGAGCAGGCCGCCGCGACCACCGCCTTCCTCCGCGAGGTCACCGCAGTGATGCGGGAATACAGTCTGGGGTCGGACCCATCGACACACTGAGCCACGACGAGTGCGAAATCGGGCAGCGCGTCGGCGTCGACAGGCGTACCGTCCGCTTGGCCCCGGCCGACGCCGGGCCCCGTCTGCCATCGAACGAGGGGGTTCCATGCTGATCCGGCTGCTGCGGACGCACCTGCGGCCGTACCACCGGACGCTGTGGTTGGTGGTGCTCTTCCAGTTCGTGGGCACCATGGCGTCGCTCTACCTGCCCAGCCTCAACGCCGACATCATCGACCTCGGGGTGGCGCGCGGCGACACCGACTACATCATCCGCACCGGGGGGTGGATGCTGCTGGTCAGCGTCCTCCAGATCGGGTGCGCGATCGTCGCCGTCCGGCTCGGTGCGCGTACCGCCATGGGGTTCGGCCGGGACGTCCGATCGGCCCTGTTCGGACACGTCAACAGCTTCTCCGCCCGCGAGGTGGCACAGTTCGGCGCCCCGTCGCTGATCACGCGCAACACCAACGACGTGCAGCAGGTCCAGATGCTGGTCCTGATGAGCTGCACCATGATGGTGGCCGCGCCGATCATGAGCGTCGGTGGAGTGGTGATGGCGCTCCGCGAGGACCTCGGCCTGTCCTGGCTGATGCTGGTCAGCGTGCCGGTCCTGGCCCTCGCCCTCGCCGCCGTCATCCGCCGGATGGTCCCCGGGTTCCGACTCATGCAGACCCGGATCGACACCGTCAACCGGGTACTGCGGGAACAGATCACCGGCATCCGGGTCGTCCGGGCGTTCGTCCGCGAGCCGTACGAGACCCGGCGGTTCGCCGTCGCCAACACCGAACTGACCGCCACCGCCCTGCGTACCGGGCGGTTGATGGCCCTGATCTTTCCCATCGTGATGCTGGTGCTCAACGTCTCCAGCGTCGCGGTGCTCTGGTTCGGTGCCCAGCGGGTCGACGCCGGGGCGATCCAGGTCGGGGCGCTCACCGCGTTCCTCCAGTACCTCATGCAGATCCTGATGGCAGTCATGATGGCCACCTTCATGCTGATGATGGTCCCCCGGGCGGCGGTCTGCGCCGAGCGGATCGTCGAGGTCCTGGACACCGAACCGTCGGTGGAGCCGCCCGCCCGGCCGGTCCGGGAGGTCACCGCCCGCGCCGAGTTGGAACTCCGCAACGTCCGCTTCCAGTACCCCGGGGCGGCGGCCCCGGTCCTGCACGACGTCTCCTTCCGGGTCGGGCCCGGGCAGACCACGGCGATCATCGGCAGCACCGGCGCCGGGAAGTCCACCCTCCTCTCGCTGGT
Organism: Micromonospora sp. NPDC000207; assembly: GCF_040300925.1. Classification (NCBI taxonomy): domain Bacteria; kingdom Bacillati; phylum Actinomycetota; class Actinomycetes; order Micromonosporales; family Micromonosporaceae; genus Micromonospora; species Micromonospora sp. NPDC000207. The sequence goes on along the minus strand of NZ_JBEPEQ010000130.1, from coordinate 7,656 downwards.
CCCCCGCCTGGTCGACGTCACCGCCGGGACGGTCCTGGTCGACCGGGTCGACGTCCGCGACCTCGAACCCGACGAACTGTGGCGTCGAATCGGGCTGGTGCCGCAGCGGCCGTACCTGTTCAGCGGCACCATCGCCAGCAACCTGCGGTACGGCAATCCGGACGCCACCGACGACCAGCTCTGGGAGGCCCTGGAGATCGCCCAGGCCCGGGACTTCGTCGCGGCGCTCCCGGAGGGCCTCGACGCGCCGATCTCCCAGGGCGGGACCAACGTCTCGGGTGGTCAGCGGCAGCGGTTGGCCATCGCCCGCGCCCTGGTCCGCCAACCCGAGATCTACCTGTTCGACGACTCGTTCTCCGCGCTCGACCTCGGCACCGACGCCCGCCTGCGGGCCGCGCTTCGGCCGGTCACCGCGACCGCCGCAGTGGTGATCGTGGCGCAACGGGTCTCCACCATCGTCGACGCCGACCAGATCGTGGTGCTGGAGGACGGGGCCGTGGTCGGCGTCGGCCGCCACGCGGAGCTGCTGGACAGCTGCCCCACGTACGCCGAGATCGTCGCGTCGCAGCAGAGCACGGGGGTGCCGGCATGACCTCGCCACAGGTACCGGGGCAGAAGGACGGTCAGGAACCGGAGGGCGGGCCGGAGGCGGAGGTGACGCCCCGCCGGTTGCCGGCCGGCGGCGGCGGCCACCGGGGTGGCGGTTTCATGTCCCAGGGGATGCCCGCCGAACGGTCGATGAACTTCGGTCCGTCGGCACGCCGGCTCCTGCGACGGCTCCGCCCGCAGCGCCTGCAACTGCTCGCCGTGGTCGCGTTGGCAGTGGTCAGCGTCGCTTTCACGGTGATCGGGCCGAAGCTGCTCGGCCAGGCCACCGACATCATCTTCACCGGCGTGATCGGCCGGGACCTGCCCCCCGGCAGCACCGCCGAGCAGGCCGTCGAGCAGGCTCGGGCCGCCGGCAACGACAGCTTCGCCGACATGCTCGCCCGGATGGACCTGGTGCCCGGTGCGGGCATCGACGTCGCCGGGCTGACCCGGGTCCTGCTGCTGGCGCTGGGGCTGTTCCTGGCCGCGAGCCTGCTCATGTGGTGGCAGGGCTGGCTGCTCAACGGCGTCGTGCAGCGGACCGTGCTGAAGCTGCGCGCGGAGGTGGAGGACAAGCTCAACCGGTTGCCGTTGCCGTACTTCGACAGGCAGCCCCGGGGTGAGCTGCTCAGCCGGGTCACCAACGACATCGACAACATCTCGCAGACCCTCCAGCAGACGCTGAGTCAACTGCTCACCGCCCTGCTCACGGTGCTCGGGGTGGTGGTGATGATGTTCGTCATCTCGCCGCTGCTGGCCTGTGTGGCACTGGTGGCGGTCCCGGCCTCGGTGGTGGTCACCCAGCAGATCGCCAAGCGGTCACAGCCCCGGTTCATCGCCCAGTGGACGCACACCGGCGAGCTGAACGCGCAGATCGAGGAGGCGTACACCGGGCACGAGCTGGTCAAGGTCTTCGGTCGGCAGCGCGAGGTCGAGGCGGCCTTCCACGCCAAGAACGACGAACTGTTCCGGGCCAGCTACGGTGCCCAGTTCATCTCCGGGATCATCATGCCGGCGATGATGTTCATCGGGAACCTCAGCTACGTGGTGATCGCCGTGGTCGGCGGCCTGCGGGTGGCCTCCGGGTCGATGAGCCTCGGCGACGTACAGGCCTTCATCCAGTACTCCCGCCAGTTCACCCAGCCGCTGACCCAGGTCGCGTCGATGGCCAACCTGTTGCAGTCCGGTGTCGCCTCCGCCGAACGGGTCTTCGCCGTCCTCGACGCCACCGAGCAGACCCCGGACCCGGCCGAACCGGCCCGGGTCCGCGAGCCGCGCGGCCGGGTCGCTTTCGAGAACGTCAGTTTCCGGTACGCCCCGGACAAGCCGCTGATCGAGGAGTTGTCCCTGGTCGCCGAGCCCGGCCACACTGTGGCCATCGTGGGGCCGACCGGGGCCGGCAAGACCACCCTGGTCAACCTGATCATGCGCTTCTACGAGCTGGACTCCGGGCGGATCACCCTCGACGGGGTGGACGTCACCACCCTGCGCCGCGACGACCTGCGCGGACGGGTCGGGATGGTGCTCCAGGACGCCTGGCTCTTCAACGGGACCATCCGGGAGAACATCGCGTACGGCCGCCCGGACGCCACCGAAGAGGAGATCATGGCGGCCGCCCGAGCCACCTTCGTGGACCGGTTCGTCCGCAGCCTCCCCGACGGGTACGACACAGTCATCGACGCCGAGGGCAGCAACGTCAGCGCCGGGGAGAAGCAGCTCATCACCATCGCCCGGGCGTTCCTGGCCGAGCCGTCCCTGCTGATCCTGGACGAGGCGACCAGCTCGGTGGACACCCGCACGGAGGTGCTCCTGCAACGGGCGATGGCGGCGCTGCGGACCGACCGGACCAGCTTCGTCATCGCCCACCGGCTCTCCACCATCCGCGACGCCGACCTGATCCTGATGATGGAGCAGGGCCGGATCGTCGAGCAGGGCACCCACGACGAGCTCCTCGCCGCCCGGGGCGCGTACCACCGGCTCTACCAGGCCCAGTTCACCCAACCGGCGACCACCGACACCGAGGCGACACCGGAACCCGTCGCGGGCTGACCCGGCCCGGTCGTGGGGTCGGACCGGTCGTCCGGAGCCGGCCCACGACGTGACCGGGGCTACGGGTGGGCCGCCGGCACGGGACCTGCCGGCGGCCCTACGCAGCCGGGTCGCCGGGACCGAGGTCCGGCGCGCGCCGGTGCGCGCCGACAACGGTACGTCGCCGGACCCCCGGTCGCCGACCTGCCCCGCCCTCCGACCACCCTGACCACACCCGTTTGGGCCACTTCGGTGACCCCGTCACCACCCTCCGCCATCCGCAGGTGGGCCGATCAGGAATCGGCGGCGCTTCCGGTCTCCCCCGACGACCGCCGACCCCGTGATCGACGGGCGGTCATTCGAGTTCGTGGAGCATGAGTTGCCGGGCGGCCTCGGTGATCGAGCCGGACAGCGACGGGTAGATGGTGATCGTCTGGGCCAACTCGTTGACGGTGAGGTTGTTCTCCACGGCCATGGTGATCGGCAGGATCAGCTCGCTGGCCCTGGGAGCCACCACCACCCCGCCGATGACCTGCCCGCTGGCCGGGCGACAGAACAGCTTGACGAACCCGTCGGAGATCTCGTCCATCTTCGCCCGGGCGTTACCGGAGAGCGGAAGCATCACCGGACGGGCCGGGATCTTGCCGGCGTCGACCTCGTTCTGGGAGACACCGACGGTGGCCAGCTCCGGATCGGTGAAGACGTTCGCCGAGACGGTACGCAGCCGCAGCGGCCGGACCGCCTCGCCGAGGGCGTGCCACATCGCGATCCGCCCCTGCATCGCGGCGACGCTGGCCAGCGGCAGGACCCCGGTGCAGTCACCGGCGGCGTAGATCCCCGGCACGTTGGTCCGGGAGACCCTGTCGACGCTGACGTACCCGCCCCGGGCCAGTTCGATGCCGTACTCGGCCAGGCCCAGGTCGGCGGTGTTCGGGATCGAGCCGACCGCGATCAGGGCGTGTGACCCGGTCACCTTCCGCCCGTCGGAGAGTTCGACCTCGACCTCGTCGCCGCTGCGCCGGACCGCCTCGGCCCGGGAGTTGTTCAGGATGCTCATCCCCCGGGACCGGAACACCCGCTCGATGGCCATCGCCGCGTCGGCGTCCTCGTGTGGCATCACCCGGTCCCGGCTGGAGACCAGGGTGACCTCCACCCCCATGGCCAGGTACGCGCCGGCGAACTCGGCACCGGTGACCCCGGAGCCGACCACGATCAGGTGTTCGGGGAGGGCAGGGAGGTCGTACACCTGACGCCAGGTCAGGATGCGCTCCCCGTCCGGGACGGCGGTGGGCAACTGGCGGGGGGTGGCACCGGTGGCGATCAGCACCGTCGAGGCAGCAATCGAATACTCACCGCTACCGTCGGCGGGGGTGACGACCACCCGGTGGGTGTGACCGAGCGTGTCCTCGCCGATCCGTGCGGTGCCCACCACGAAGGTCACGCCGGCCTTCACCAGTTTGGCCTGGATGTCGGCGGACTGCGCCAGGGCGAGCCGCTTCACCCGCTCGTTGACGGCCCTCCCGTCGACGGTGACCGCTTCCAGGCCGTCGGAGAGAACCCCGAAGTCCTCCGTGTCCCGATACCCGGTCACCACCTGTGAGCTGGCGATGAAGGTCTTCGACGGCACGCAGTCGGAGAGCACGCAGGCACCCCCGGCCCCCTCTGCCTCCACCACGGTGACCGGTGCGCCCAACTGCGCGGCGACAAGCGCCGCCTCGTAGCCGGCCGGACCGCCGCCGATGATCACGATCTGGCTCACCGGGTTCGCCCTTCGCTCATGCCCACAGTGACTTTCTTCTCCCCATCGCGTTCGACACGCACTGTCGTATTCTCCCCCACCCACCTGTCGGGCTATCGTCATCGCCGTGCGTCATTACGCCGCCTACGGCTCAAACCTGGACCCCGCCCGGATGCGCGCCTATTGTCCGCATTCGCCGATGGTCGGCATCGGCTGGCTGGAAGGCTGGCGGCTCACCTTCGCCGGCGAGGGCGTGATCGGATGGGAGGGCGCGGTCAGCACCGTCGTCGAGTCCCCCGGCGACCGGGTCTTCGTCGCCCTCTACGACATCCACCCCTACGACGCCGCCCAGCTCGACGAGATCGAGGGGGTCACCGCCGGAACGTACCGCACGCTGCGGGTCCGGGTCTCGACCCTGGACGGGGACGTGACCGCCGGGATCTACGTCTTCGACGGGTACGAGGGCGGCCTGCCCACCTCGTGGTACCTCTCGGAGATCGCGAACGCCGCCGAGAAGGCGGGCGCGCCCGACGACTACGTCACCGACCTGCGGTCCCGCCCCACCGGCACCGCCACGGCGTAGCACGTCTCCCACCCTCCCAGTCTGCGCCGCCACCGCCCGCCCCGCCCAGCGGGGGCCGCAGGACCGGACCGCGTCACACCGCGCCCCACCCCGTCGACGTCCCGGTGCCGGTGACCTGTCGGCGGGCCGCACCCACCAGCTCCACCAGTTCCCCGCCCTCGGCCGGGGTGAGCACCCCGAACGCGGCGGAGACCAGCCGGTCCGTCGCCGCGTCGGCCCAGAACCGGCGGCGTACCAGCGCCCCCACCGGCGGGTACGGGGGCGGCCACCCGCAGGTGATCGCGGTGGCCTCCCCGTCGGTGGTGGTGAGCACCGCCTCCAGGGGGGTCATTCCGCTGGCCCGGATCGCGATCAGGGACGCGCCGTGGACGTGTTCGCGCAGCAGGCGCAGCCCGACGGCGGCCCGGGCACCCACGGCACCGGCCGGCCTCGGCATCGACCGCCAGGCGGCGAAGAGCGGCATCCCGGTGGCGTCGGCCGCCTCGACCGCCCGGTCCAGGAGCAGGGCCAGGCGGTCCACTCCGGGGAGGGCGGCGAGCTGTTCGTCGCCCCATCGGCAGCACTCGGCGAGGCTGGCTGCCGCCACCTCGGTCGGCCGGACCAACCGGCTCACCCCGTCCCACCCCTCGGCCACCGCCTCCGGGGCGAGGAACCCCAGGGCGGACGAGACGGTGGCGGCGGAGACGTCACCAAGTGCCCCCGCCCAACCGGCGACGTGGAACGTCCAACTGGAGATGCCCAGTTGCCGGGCCCGGCGTAGGGTGCCCGGCCAGCGGGCGAACGCGTCGCCGAACGCCATGACCTCCGGCCGGACGGCGGCGGCCACCCGCTCCGGGGTGAGGCTCACCGGGGTCGACCGGTCCGGGGTCCGGGACCGCCGGGCCGCCTCCGCCCCGCTGCCGCGCTGAAAGCCGTCATTCATCGTGATCAGTCTGCCTCCTGCCCATCGTGGTCCGCATCCCCCTGCGCGGTCAGCGCCTCCACCGCAGCCTCCACGTCACCGGTACGCCGCCGGGCCGTGGTCAGGCTCCGCTCCGCCGCCCGGCGGGCCCGCCGGGCTCGGGACAGCTCCTGCTCGGCGGCGGCCCGGCGGCGCTCCAGGTCGGCCAGTTCGCTCTCCAGGTCGGCCAGGGCGGCACCGTCGGCGTGTTCGGTCGCGGTGGCGTCGGTCAGCTCCGCCTCCGCCCGCTCCTGGTCGGTACGGGCCTTCGTCAGCTCCTGTTCCAGTGCCCGGCGGCGGCGGTCCCGCTCGGCGCGGACGGCCCGGGCGGCCCGGTCGGGGCCGGCGGGTCGACGTGTCGGTGCAGGTTCGGTCGGCACCTGGTCGCCGCCGGTGACCAGGCGCAGTTGTGGGCGGGGCACCTCCCCGAACCCGGCGTAGCTCGCCGACCGCAGCAGCCGACCTGCTCGGACCTGTCCGGCCACGTCCGGGTCGGAGAGGGCGGCGGTGAGGGTCGCCTCCACCTCGGCCAGCGGGAGCCTCCCGGCCGACGGGGCACCGACGACTCCGGCCGCGAGGCGGCGAGCCTCCGCGACCAGTGCCCCGACCACCGACCGGCGTCGGGTGGTGAGTTCCCGGAGCCGGGGTCCGCGCAGGTCGCGCTGGGCGGTGCGCAGCTCGGTGGCGAGGTCCACCAGGTCGGCGACGAGGTCCGGGCGCTCGATGGCGAGCAGGTTGACCAGCCACGCCGCGACGGTGGGCCGACGCAGCCGGGCGAGCCGACGGGCGGCGGCCTGGTCACCGGCCTGTCGGGCGGCGGCCACTGCGGCGTCACGGGCGGCGACGAACCGCTCCGGCGGCGTGGCGTACAACCGCTGGGCGGGCTCGTGGTCGGGATCGGACACCGGGTCAGCCGGGCAGCCGGGTGCCCGGGGCCAGGCGCGCGTACTCGCAGTCGGACAGCGCTGTGTACTGCCTGTCGAGCACCGCCAGTCCGTTGTCGTTGAGCAGCCCGTCGTGCAGGGCGAAGGCCCGTCGTGGGGCGACCGCCCGGATGAAGTCGACCACCTCGGAGAACTTGGACCAGGGCGCGTGGATCGGGGCGAAGAGGGTGTCCACCGGCACGTCCGGTACGAACAACGCGTCCCCCGGGTGGTAGACCGTCCCGTCGAGCAGGTACCCGATGTTGTCGACAACGGGGATGTCGGGGTGGATCACCGCGTGGCGGCCCCCGTACGTCTGCACGGGCACCCCGGCCGCCTCGAAGGACTGTCCTGGTTCGACGGGTCGCAGCGCCTCGGCGGCGTCGCCGAGGATCCCGGCGAGCGCGGCCGGACCGTGGATGACGAAGGGTCGCTCGTCGAGTCGACGGGTGATCGCCCCGACGTCCAGGTGGTCCGGGTGTTCGTGGGTGACCAGTACGGCGTCCGCCCCGTCGAGGACCGTCTCCGCCTCGCTGAAGCCGCCGGGGTCGACGACGAGCACGCCTGCGTCGTGTTCGATCCGGAGGCAGGAGTGGGCGTACTTGATCAGTTTCATCGCGTCTCCTCGCTTTACTCGATCGTGACGTCCTCGGCCGCAGTCTGCCGGAACCGCGACGGCTCCGGGCCACGTCCGAGGTAAGAGATCACGATCCCGACGGACGGAGCAGGGATGAGGACACGGGGAGGACGGCGGCGCGGGTCCGCGCTGGCCGGAGTGGGGCTGGTGGCGGTCCTGGCGGTGGCCGGGTGCGGCGGTGGCGGTGGCGACGACTCGGCGGGCCGCAGCGAGTCGACA
>NZ_JBEPEQ010000129.1:0-14240 GCF_040300925.1 Micromonospora sp. NPDC000207 | reverse complement strand
CCGGACCCCCCGTGGTGCGGCGGGGGGCGGCACCGGGCCGGGGCGTTCCCGACGGCGGCGGTGGGCCCGCCTGGCCGGTCCCGTCGCGGTGGCAGTGGTCTCCCTGGCCGCCTTCGGCCTCGGCGTCAACCAGTGGGGTACGAGCGCAGGCAGTCAGGACGGGGCAGCCACCTCGGCCGGGGACCGACCTGCGCCGGAGGCCGCCGGACCGATGGTGGGACCGATGTCCACCGCCCCGTTCCTCCTGGTCGCCGAGCCCGGACGCAACAGCGGCACCGACCACACCCGGCAGGGGCTGGCGGATCGGGGGGTCGGCCCGGCCGGCGTGGCCGACTCGGGGCTCAGCGCCACCGACCAGCGGGAGCCGACAGTCCCCGACGAGTTGGCCCGGCTCGGCGGTCGGCCGGCCCTGGAGGCCTGCCTCGCCGCGATCGTCACCGAGCACGCCTTCGCCCCGGTCACCGTGGAACGGCTCGACTACGCCGCCTTCGAGGGCCGACCGGCCCTGATCGTCGAGTTCGTCGACGCCACCGGTGAGCGCTGGGCGTGGGTCAGCGGCCCCGGATGCGGTCTGACCGGCTCCGGCACAGACACCCGCTACCGGACCCGGGTAGGGTGAGGTCGCCGTCATTCCGGCGGTGACCTTCACGTGACGTGACCCACCGGCTGTCCGGTTGGGGAATCCCCGATTCGTACGATGGCGTTCTGCAAGTCAGCCGCCGGCGTCGTTGAACCGTCGGCACACGAATCGGCACCCCCTGCGGCGTTGGGTCGCTCGCCGGCGGTGGCGACGAGACACATCGGGAGACGGCAGTGGAAGAGGTCCGTAACCTCATCATCATCGGCTCCGGGCCGGCCGGTTACACCGCGGCGGTGTACGCCGCCCGCGCCAACCTGAAGCCCCTGGTCATCGAGGGCGTGCAGTCCGGCGGAGCACTGATGACCACCACCGAGGTGGAGAACTTCCCCGGCTTCGCCGACGGCATCCTCGGCCCCGAGCTGATGGACAACATGCGCAAGCAGGCCGAGCGGTTCGGTGCCGAGTTCCTCACCGACGACGTGACCCGGGTCGAATTGGTGGACACCGGAGCGGCCGGGTCCGACGCCACCAGCACCGCCTGGGTGGGCGAGCGGGCGTACCGCGCCCGGTCGGTCATCCTGACCACCGGCTCCGCGTGGCGTCCGTTGGGTGTCCCCGGCGAGCAGGAGTACCTCGGCCACGGCGTGTCGTCCTGCGCCACCTGTGACGGGTTCTTCTTCCGCAACCAGCACATCATCGTGGTCGGCGGCGGTGACTCGGCGATGGAGGAGGCGAGCTTCCTGACCCGGTTCGCCGAGTCGGTGACCATCGTGCACCGGCGCGACTCGTTCCGGGCCAGCAAGATCATGGCCGACCGGGCACTGAGCAACGAGAAGATCAAGGTCGAGTGGAACACCGTGGTCGAGGAGGTCCTCGGCGCCGACGGCAAGGTCAGCGGGGCCCGGGTCCGCAACGTGCACACCGGTGAGAGCAAGGTCCTCGACGTGACCGGTGTCTTCGTGGCGATCGGCCACGACCCACGCAGCGAGCTGTTCCGCGGCCAGGTCGACCTCGACGACGAGGGGTACGTCAAGGTCGACGCGCCCAGCACCCGGACCAACGTTCCCGGCGTCTTCGCCGCCGGTGACCTGGTCGACCACACCTATCGACAGGCGATCACCGCCGCCGGGACCGGCTGCGCCGCCGCGCTCGACGCCGAGCGGTTCATCGCCACCCTGGGCTGAGAAAACCGAACCTGATCCCGGAGGAGGGGCACAGTGGGAGCAACGAAGGCGGTCACCGACGCCAGTTTCGTCAGTGACGTGTTGAAGTCCGACAAGCCAGTACTTGTGGACTTCTGGGCCGAGTGGTGCGGTCCGTGCCGCAAGGTGTCGCCGCTGCTCGAAGAGATCGCGGGCGAGATGGGTGACCAGGTCACCATCGTCAAGCTCAACATCGACGAGAACCCGGAGACGGCCCGCGCGTACCGGATCATGTCGGTGCCGACCCTGACCGTCTTCAAGGGCGGCGAGCCGGTGCAGTCCATCGCCGGGGCCAAGCCGAAGGGCGAACTGGTCCGACTGATCCAGTCGGCGCTCTGACCAGGGCGGACCCGAACGAACGCAGAACCCCCGTCGCCCCTGAGGGGCGGCGGGGGTTCTGCGTCGGCAGCCGGTCGATGACCCGCGCCTCGTGGGCCGGGACCAGCCACGCCGCTGCCCGCCCGGCGGGTGTCGACGCATCACGGCAACCCACCTCGCCCGGCCCGGCACCGGGATACGCTCCCTAGGCAGCCGCAACGAGGCAGGCTCTCGGCGGCGTCCCGGTCCGTCGACCACCGCCGCCCGCCCGGTCGGCGTCCGCGCAGAGGGGGTCGTGCGTGCGTCCGATCCGACCCGGTGACCGGGGATCCGCAGTACGGGAGATCCGCGCGGTCCTGACCGGCCTCGACCTGCTCGCCCCGGCCGACGGACGCAACTGCGACGAGTTCGACGCGACCACCGAACGGGCGGTACGCGCCTTCCAGCAGTCCCGAGGGCTCAGTGCCGACGGATGGGTCGGTGAGGAGACCTGGCGGGCGCTGGACGCGGCCCGCTGGCGGTTGGGTGCCCGGACCCTGTACCACGCCGTGCCCGAGCCGCTCACCGGCGAAGACGTCCGTTCGCTCCAGGAACGCCTGCTGGAGATGGGCTACGACGTGGGCCGCGCCGACGCCGTCTACGGGCTGCGGACCTCCCGGGCACTGGCCCAGTTCCAACGTGAGGTGGGGCTGAAACCGGACGGGTCGTGTGGACCGCACACCATGGGTGCGCTGCGTCGACTCGGCCGCAAGGTGATCGGTGGACGCCCCCAGTGGCTACGCGAGTCCGACGCCATCCGCCAGTCCGGTCCCACCCTGGTCGGCCGGACCGTCGTCATCGACCCCGGGCACGGCGGCACCGACCCCGGCGTGGTGGTGCCGGACGGTCCCCTGCACTGGACCGAGGCCGAGCTGGTCCACGACCTGGCCAGCCGGTTGGAGGGGCGGCTGGCCGCCTCCGGGGTGCGGGTGCACCTCACCCGAGGTCCGGCCCCCCGGGCCTGCCTGCCCGACACCGACCGGGCCGAACTCGCCAACTCCCTCGGCGCGGACGTGTTCATCTCCCTGCACACCGACCGGCACGCCAACCCGGAGGCGGAAGGGGTGGCCACCTACCACTACGGCACCGACAACGGGGTGACCTCCGCGACCGGGGAACGCCTCGCCGGCCTGGTGCAGCGGGAGATCGTGGCCCGGACCGGTCTGCGGGACTGCCGTACCCACGCCAAGGGGTGGACCCTGCTGCGGTTGACCCGGATGCCGGCGGTACGGGTCGAGGTCGGCTACCTGACCTCGCCCACGGACCGGTCGCGCCTTGTCGATCCCCGGTTCCGCGACCGGGTGGCCGAGTCGATCGTGGCCGGGGTGCAGCGGATGTACCTGCCGATCGAGTTGGACGTCCCGACCGGCTCGATCGACGTCAGCGAGCTACGGGCTGCGGTGGCGGCGCGTACGCTGCTCAACCGCGCCTGAGGTCCGGCTTCGGCTCAGGGTGGCGGCTTCGGCTCAGGTGGAGCTGGTGGCCGGGGCGGGGCGGACCGGCCGCAGCAGGGTCTCCGGGCTCATCGACCCGAGGAGCTTCTCCAACGCGTACTCGACGTCGGACTTCCAACTGAGCGCGGTCCGCAGCTCCAGCCGCAGGCGGGGGAACCGGGGATGCGGGCGGACCGTCTTGAAGCCCACCGAGAGGAAGAAGTCCGCCGGTGCGACACACCCGTCGGCCCGGTCGCCGTCGTCACCGAACTTGGCGTCCCCGAACGCCTCGATCGCCTTGATCCCCCGCTTGGTCAGGTCCCGTGCGACGCCCTGCACCAGCATCCGCCCCAGGCCACCACCGGCGAAGGCGGGCACCACGTGCGCGGTCGTCAGCAACGCGGCGTCGGCGGAGACGGGGGAGGTGGGGAAGGCCATGGACCGGGGCACGTACGCCGGTGGCGCGTACATCACGAAACCGGCAGGCATCCCGTCGACGTAGACGAGCTTCCCGCAGGAACCCCACTCCAGCAGGGTCTGGGAGACCCACGCCTCCTTCTCCAACCCCGGGTCACCCGCCGCGCAGGCCCGGTCGGCGGAGACCGGATCGAGTTCCCAGTGCACGCACTGCCGGCACGGGCGGGGCAGGTCTTCCAGCGTGTCGAGGGTCAAGCTGACCAGACGTCGCGACATTGCACATCCTCACCTCGGGCTGGGAGGTGTGACCGGCACGGTCCGATGCCCCGTCGACCGCGCGGCGGCCGACGGAATGCCGCCGCTTTCCCCGCCCCCGACAGGCGATGGTACGCCGTCGACCGCCGACGTGGGAGTGAACGCGCGAACCCGTGGACGCCGTGACGAGGCTGCCGGTCCGGCGTAGGGGGCCCGCCACCCAGGTCACAGCCTTCGCCGTCACCGCCTCCCGACGTACGCAACCGGGGTCCGGGATGTGGACGATCGGGTGGGTGGGGGCGTGCATCAGGCCTCGACCGGACTACCATCAACCAACCGGTGCCCTGCGCCATGGTCACCGACCCCCCGGGTATCCGGGGCACGGGGAGCCACCCGAGAATCGATCGAGGTGATGTCATGACCGGCACGACGCTCGACGACTACACCGACCGGTACGCCCGGCGGGTCCAGGGCATGACGGCCTCGGAGATCCGGGCCCTCTTCGCCGTGGCGAGCCGCCCCGAGGTCGTCTCCCTCGCCGGCGGAGCCCCCTACATCGCCGCGCTGCCCCTCGACGCGGTCGGCGAGATGCTGGGCAAGCTCGGCGCGGAACACGGCACCACCACCCTCCAGTACGGCATCGGCCAGGGCACCCTGGAGCTGCGGGAACGGATCTGCGAGGTGATGGCGCTCTCCGGCATCGACGCCGCCTGCGGTGCCTCACCCGAGGACGTGGTGGTGACCGTCGGCGGTCAGCAGGCCCTCGACCTGGTGGCCCGACTCTTCCTGGACCCGGGTGACGTGGTGCTCGCCGAGGGCCCGACCTACGTCGGCGCACTCGGCGTGTTCCAGGCCGCCCAGGCCCAGGTCGTGCACGTGCCGATGGACTCCGACGGGCTGATCCCCGAGGCGCTCGAAGTGGCCATCGCCGACGTGGCCCGCTCCGGCCGCCGGGCCAAGTTCCTCTACACCATCCCCACCTACCAGAACCCGGCCGGGGTGACCCTCAGCGAGGAGCGCCGGGAACGGGTGTTGGAGATCTGCGAGCGGGCCGGACTGCTGGTGGTCGAGGACGACCCGTACGGTCAGCTGGGTTTCGAGGGTGAGGCACCGCGCCCGCTGCGGGCCCGCCGCCGCGACGGTGTCTTCTACCTGAGCACCTTCTCCAAGACCTTCGCCCCGGGCCTGCGGGTCGGGTGGATCCTCGCTCCGCACGCCGTGCGCGACAAGCTGGTCATCGCCAGCGAGGCCCAGATCCTCTGCCCCAGCGCCTACGCCCAGGCGGCGGTCTCCACCTACCTCGGCACCATGCCCTGGCGGGAACAGCTCAAGGTCTACCGCGAGGTCTACCGGGAACGCCGGGACGCCCTGCTGGCCTCCATGACCGACCTGATGCCCGCCGGCACCACCTGGACCACGCCGGCCGGGGGGCTCTTCGTCTGGGCCACCCTGCCCGACGGGCTCGACGCCAAGGCCATGATGCCCCGGGCCATCACCGCCCGGGTCGCCTACGTGCCGGGCACCGGTTTCTACGCCGACGGCTCGGGAGCCGGGAACATGCGGCTGAACTTCTCCTTCCCACCGCCCGAGCGGATCCGGGAGGGCGTACGCCGACTGGCCTCGGTGATGGAACAGGACATCGCCATGCGCAGGATGTTCGGCCCCGTCGGCGACCAGGGCCCACGTCGTGGGCGGGCCGGTGCCGACACCCCCGGTCCAGACTTGGCATGATGCCCGGCATGAGAGCCGACTCTGCCGAAGGGTCCGTCGTGACCGAGCCCCCCACCGGTTCCGCCGACGCCACCGACCTGCACGTGTTGATCCTGGCCGGCGGTCTGTCGCACGAGCGGGACGTGTCGTTGCGGTCCGGACGTCGGGTCCTGGCCGCGATGCGCTCCGCCGACGTCCAGGCCGAGCTGCGCGACGCCGACGTCGCACTGCTGCCGGCGTTGACCGCCGACCCGCCCGACGCCGTGGTCATCGCCCTGCACGGCGCCACCGGGGAGGACGGGTCGCTGCGCGGGGTCCTCGACCTCTGCGAGGTCCCCTACGTCGGCTGCGACGCCCGTTCCGCCCGACTCGCCTGGGACAAGCCCTCGGCCAAGGCGGTGCTGCGCGAGGCCGGCATCCCCACCCCGGACTGGGTCGCCCTGCCCCACGACCGCTTCTCCGAGTTGGGCGCGGTGGCGGTGCTGGACCGGATCGTGGACCGGTTGGGGCTACCGCTGATGGTCAAGCCGGCGCAGGGTGGATCCGGTCTGGGTGCCGCAGTGGTCAGGGAGTCCGCCGCACTCCCGGCCGCGATGGTCGGATGCTTCGCGTACGACACCACAGCCCTCGTCGAGCGGTACGTCGCCGGGATGGACGTGGCAGTCTCCGTCGTCGACCTGGGCGACGGTCCCCAGGCCCTGCCGCCGGTCGAGATCGTGCCCCGCAACGGGGTGTACGACTACGCCGCCCGGTACACCGCAGGCCGTACCACCTGGCACACCCCGGCCCGACTCGACCCGAAGGTGACCCGGGAGGTCTCCGACGTGGCCCTGGCCGCCCACGCGGCGCTCGGCCTGCGTGACCTCTCCCGGGTGGACCTGATCGTGGACGGCGACGGGCACCCGCACGTGCTGGAGGTGACGGTCTCCCCCGGCATGACGGAGACGTCCCTGTTCCCGCTGGCCGTCCAGGCCGCCGGCCTCGACTTCGGTCGGGTACTCAAGACGCTCGTGACGCAGGCTGCCGCCCGGCACCCCTGAGCCCCACCCGCAGGTCCGGCCGCTCTCTCCCTGCTCCTTGCCGCCCTGGTTCCTGCCGCCCTGCTCCTTGCCGCCCTGGTTCCTGCCACCGTTCCTACGCTTGCCGTCGGGCTCGTTCCTGCCGTCCGGGTGTCCCTGTTCGGCCGTCCCTACGCCTGCCGCGGGTGTCCCTGTTCGTGCCGCCGTTCCTGTGGCTGTCGTCAGGCTTGTTCGTGCCGTCCTGCCGTCACCCCTCGGTCTGTTCCGCGCGTGTCACTCCCGGGACCCGGTCCGTGGGTCCTGCTCAGGCAGTTCGTCTGCCGCCTCGATCACCGACGCCGGGTCCTCGTCGTCCTCCGTACCGCCGGGGGAGGACGGGGCGGCGGCCAGACTCGACGGTGCCTGCCACTGGATCCGGGGCGGCTCGGCCAGGGGCCGGCCCTCGAAGTCGGCCAGCCAGGCCGCCACCAGGGCGAGATTCTCTCGCCACTGTCCCTCCGAGATGGGCGGCAGGATCGAGTCCCAGAGGGAGAGGAAGGTCCCCCTGAGCTGGAGCCGCCCGTACGGCCTGGCCAGGAACCACATGTGGAAGTGGGCGGACCCGTCTCCCCACCGGTTCACGTGCACGCGGGCGACCCCGTCCAGCGACCGGATGGCACGCTCCAGGCGTACCGTCATCACGCCCAGCTCCGCCGCGAGCAGGTTCGGCAGGTCACCGAGGTCCAGGTGGGACCGCGATTCCAGGATGAGGACCATGGGCAGGCCCGTCGGCCGGTCCATCGCCCGGACCCGCCACCGTTCACCGACCCAGATGTACGCGTCGTCAGGCGCCTCGCAGGCGGTGCACTCGCCACTGCCCTCCCCCTTACGGGGAGGTTCCTCCGACACCGGGTCGTCGAGGTTCTTGACCCTCAACTCGCCATCGAAGGGAAAGGAGGGCCACTGGGTGAAATCCGGAACCGCGGGGGGAGTGTCGGGCACGACGCTGACCCTAACCGAGTCCGGGGGCGCTGTCCCTACCCCGGATTCCTCGATCTTCGGCCAGGACGGGCGACCCCCGGAGACCCGGTTGTCCACAGGTTGCTGATCCACCAATACACAGCGTCGTCCACAGGCACGCACCGCAATTGACGCGCGGTTTCACGTGAAACGAGTCAGCCTGTGGAAAACTCCTGTGGATAACTTCACGGCCGATCCGAGGTCTTCATCCCCACCTCGACCCGACCTCCGTACGCCCCGAGTTCTCGACCCGAGCGCCGCCTACCCTCCGCCCCTCAGGCTGACGGCGAAGGGCCTCCTCTCGCCGGGAAGCGCGTGGCCTTTGAGGGTTGGCGGTTCTCGTTTCACGTGAAACGAGACTGCACCTAACCGCCCGAGCACCACCACCCGATGCCTTTGGTTCACCTCGTCCCTCCTCCTTCATGACGGCGTCCTTTCTCCTTCATGACGGCGATCGGTGCAGTCCGGTCGGATTACCTGAACGTCGTCTGTCCGCCCGTCGGCCCGCCCGCCCGTCTGTCCGTCGGCCCGCCCGCCCGTCTGTCCGTCGGCCCGTCTGTCCGTCGGCCCGCCCGACCCGCCCGACCCGTCCGTCCGTCCGACAGCCCTCGGGACGCCAGGACCGCCACCCCGGTCACCCGGGTCATACACCGACTGGGATTGGGCGGACCTACCTCGGGCGGATGGACCCAGCGCGCCCGAGCCTGGGTTGAACGGCCTCGGGTGGATGGACCAACACGTCGAACCTGGGTTGAACGGCCTCGGGTAGATGGACCCAGCACGCCGGACCTGGTTGCACGGCCTCGGGGGGATGGACCCAGGTGGACGGTCTCGGGTGCACGGTGGATGACCTCGGGTGCACGGACCGCCAGAGAACAGCCTCGTGGCTGGACCTTCGGCGCACGGATTCTCGGTGATCAGCCTGGCGTCGGACGGTCTCGGGGGGCTGGGGGTGCAGGACGGCTGGGGGGGCTGGGGGTGCAGGGGGCTGGGGGTGCAGGGGGTGGGGGGCTGGGGGTGCAGGGGGACGCTGCGGGCACTGTCCTCCATGCCTCGCTGAACCGGGTCGGGCGAACGGGGTTGGCCTGCCTCGACTGAAGAGTGACAATGACGAGACGTAGTTCTGCCAGAGTCATGATCGTTGGCTGTTGACCTAGCCGACACGCCGGAGAAGGTGTCGGTTAAGGACTAACGATCACGAGCCGCCAGGTCCGGTACGCGGGGAGAACGACTTCGGGTCCGTTTCACGTGAAACGGACCCGAAGTACAGCAGTCAGAACTGCGTCGGTGCCCCACCGCCGGAGTCCGGCCGCCCTCGATCGGCGACGCCCCCAGGTCCCCACGGCCCCAGTCCCAGCGACTCCCCGCCTCGGCGGTAGTTGGGATCCCTCGGCGGGGGTTGGGATCCCTCGGCGGGGTTGGAATCCCTCGACCGGGGGTTGAGATTGCTCGGCCGGGCTGGGATTGCTCGGTGGGGTTGGTGCTTTGGCAGGGCCGGCGGCCCTTCTGGTGGGGACAGCCACGCGGGATCCTGGTGCCAGCCGGGCCCGCGCGGACCCCGGTGACCTTCATGCAGGGCTAGTCGTCGTGCTCCGCCGGCTCCACCCCGATGATGCCGACGATGCGTTCCAGGTCGTCCACCGTCGCGAACTCGATGGTGATCTTCCCTTTGCTCCGACCGATGTCCACCTTCACCCGGGTGTCGAATCGGCCCGAGAGCCGATCGGCGAGGTCGGTCAGTGCGGGGGCGTGCGGCTTGGGACGCCGGTTCGGCGAGGACTTCTTGCTCTCGGCGTCGGTGAGGGCCAGTGCGACGATCTCCTCGGTCGCTCGGACCGAGATGCCCTCCTGGACGATCCGCAGCGCCAGCTTCTCCTGTTCCTCGGCCTCGTCGAGGCTGAGGAGAGCCCGGGCGTGTCCGGCCGACAGGACCCCGGCAGCGACCCGCCGTTGGACGGGGGCGGGGAGGTTGAGCAGCCGGATGGTGTTGGAGATCTGCGGGCGGCTTCGGCCGATCCGCCGGGCGAGCTCCTCGTGGGTGGCGCCGAACTCCTCCAGCAGTTGCTGGTAGGCGGCGGCCTCCTCCAGCGGGTTGAGGTTCGCCCGGTGGATGTTCTCCAGCAGGGCGTCGCGGAGCATGTCGTCGTCGCGGGTGTCCCGGACGATGGCCGGGATGTTCTCCCGCCCCACCGCCTGGGCGGCCCGCCACCGCCGCTCACCCATGACGAGTTCGTACTTCTCCTCGTCGAGCTGTCGGACGACGATCGGCTGGAGGAAACCGACCTCCTCGATCGAGGTCTTCAGCTCCTCCAGGGCGTCCTCGTCGAAGACCTGGCGCGGCTGTTTGGGGTTCGGCACGATCGAGTCGACCGGGATCTCGGCGAAGCGCGCCCCGGGAACGGGGCTCAGCACCACCTCGGGCTCGGGCTCGACCGGCGGGGCGGAGGGCACCGCCGACACCGACGGTTCTCTCGCCGGAACCACCGGGGAGGCGGGCTCGCTGCCGGGGATGCCGACCCCGTTCTGGTCGGCCGTTCCGTTCAGCCCGTCAGGTGGGGCGGTGTCGTCGTCCTGGGTCGGCAGCACGGTGGCCGGTGGCTGCGCCGGACCGGTGGGGATGAGGGCACCGAGTCCACGGCCCAGCCCACCACGAGGACGGTTCTTCATGCGATGTCTCCCAGCGACCTGTCCGTACCGAGCTTGCGGCTCACCGGTTCTCCTTGACCCCACGCTCGGCGATCTCCTGAGCGGCTTCGAAGTAACTCGTCGCCCCTCGTGATCCGGGATCGTAGGTCATCACGGACTGGCCGTAGCTCGGTGCCTCGGAGACACGCACGTTCCGGGGGATGACCGCCTGGAGCACCTTGTCTCCGAAGTGGTTGCGGACGTCCTGCTCGACCGCGTCGGCCAGCCGCGTACGCCGGTCGTACATGGTGAGCAGGATGGTGGAGACGTCGAGCGTCGGGTTGAGGTGCTGGCGTACCAGGTTGATGTTGTTGATCAACTGGTTGAGCCCTTCCAGTG
The DNA here is from genome assembly GCF_040300925.1 of Micromonospora sp. NPDC000207. Taxonomy (NCBI): domain Bacteria; kingdom Bacillati; phylum Actinomycetota; class Actinomycetes; order Micromonosporales; family Micromonosporaceae; genus Micromonospora; species Micromonospora sp. NPDC000207. The sequence goes on along the minus strand of NZ_JBEPEQ010000129.1, from coordinate 3,244 downwards.
CGTAGTACTCACACTGGATCGGGATCAGCACCTCCTGCGCGGCCACGAGGGCGTTGACTGTGAGCAGTCCGAGCGAGGGCGGGCAGTCGATGAAGACGTAGTCGAAGTGTCCGGGGTAGGCGGCGATGGCCCGGACCAACCTGGACTCACGGGCGACCACGGAGACCAGCTCGATCTCGGCACCGGCCAGATCTATTGTCGCCGGCACGCACCACAGGTTCGGGATGCCCTCCACCCCCTGGGCCACCTCCGCGAGGGGGACGCTGTCGATCAGACAGTCGTACACGTCCGGAACGCCGGTGTGGTGCGGGACGTTGAGCCCGGTCGACGCATTGCCCTGCGGGTCCAGGTCGATGACCAGGACCCGGTTCCCGTGCAGGGCTAGCGCCACCGCCAGGTTCACCGTGGTCGTGGTCTTACCCACGCCGCCCTTCTGGTTCGCGACGCACATGACCCGAGTCCGTTCGGGCCGAGGCATCGTCACCTCGCCACTCGGATTAAGGATCTGCACGGCGCGCATCGCCTCCATAGCCAACGGTGGATCATCCTCTTCGCGCGTCGGGGTTTCACGTGAAACGTACGCGGTCTCGACGGCTTCCGTCGCCCCGTACTCTCCGGCGGGTGTGATTCTCGGGTCGATTTCCGGGACCGGCGTCGCCGGATCGGGCGGAGCCGGGATCGCCCCCGGAATGGCATCCTGCCCGACTCCTTCGTCGCCCGGCCCGGCAGGGGCCGGTGACTGGTGATCGGGGATCAGCGGGAGGTCGTGGCCGGTGGCCGGAGCGGACTCCCGACCCGCACTCCCGACCCGCGGATCCCCGGCCGTTTCACGTGAAACGGAGGACCGTGTTTCACGTGAAACGGAGCGCCCTGCCAGACGGCGTTCCTCCGGCGAGCCGATCGCCGGGCCGTCATACCTGCCGTCGTCATGCACCTGTCATCCCTGCCCGCTTCGGATGGTCGGTCGGCACCCCGTCAACTGGTTCACGCGTCCGCGTCTCCCCAGCCCGTAGCTGGGAGTGGCCGTCGGAATCCCACCAACCGGCACCCGACCGCTCCACACTAACGACGTCCGGTCAGCCTACGGCGCACGGGCGCAACGGGTCCATGTCGAGTTGAGCACCCCTCGGCATCCAGCGGCCATCCGCCGGTGGCCCGTCCGACGCACCACCACGCTCGTGCGCAGGCGTACGCCTCCAGTGCGGCCCGGCGCCACCCACAATGGGTTAACGACCGCCCCGCCCGGCAGAAAGGCCACCAGCCCCACGAATTGGACGGCTCGACCCGAGCCTCTTCAGGGAGCGGCAGGCTGTCAAAGGGAGCGGCAGGCTCTTCAGGAAGCAGCAAGCTTCCTCGGGGGTCCAATGGGCTCTTCAGAAAGCGACGTGGCCGCCCACCAGTGCGGCGACGAGACGGGAGGGCAGTCGAAGCGGCCGGGTAGCGCGGCGGGACGGCGGCCGAGACGGGACGGCAGCGCGGCGGGACGGCGGTCGCGGGGTGAGCGGAGGGACAGCGGTCGCGGGGTGAGCGGAGGGACCGCGAGGGTCACCTCCGCTCAGCGTCAACGACTCCGGTTGCGGCCGCCACGCCGCGAGGACCGGGCTCGCTTACCGGGCGGGGCCACCACCCGCTCCCGCACGATCTCCACCACTGTGGTCGGTTGGTCGATCAACCCGACCCCGCACCGGTGCAGCTCCGGTTCACCCCCACCGAGTCGCGCGACCACCGTGGCGTGCTCGGCGATCTCCTCGGCTGCGGAGCTGCCCTTCATCGCCATCAACCGACCGCCGGGACGGGCCAGGGGGAGGCACCACCTGGCGAGCCGGTCCAGGGGGGCGACGGCCCGGGCGGTCACCACGTCACCCGCCGGGGCTGCGTCCTCGCCGCCGGCCGTGACCTCCTCCGCCCGTCCGCGGAGCACCCGGACCTGTCGGTCGAGACCGAGACGGGTCACCGCCTCGTCGAGGAAGGCGGTACGCCGGGCCAGCGGCTCGACGAGCGTCACCGCGAGATCGGGGCGGGCGATCGCCAGGACCAGGCCGGGGAGTCCGGCCCCGGAGCCGACGTCGACGACTGTCGAGTCCACGGGGATCCGCTCCGCGACCACTGCACAGTTGAGCAGGTGGCGGTCCCAGATCCGGGGAGCCTCCCGAGGGCCGATCAGCCCGCGTACCACGCCGTCGGTGACGAGTAGTTCCGCGTACCTGACGGCCAGGTCCAACCGGTCGGCGAAGAGGGTGACGGCCGCGTCGGTGAGTGCCGTCGGCAGCGCCGCGTCAGCCGTCGAGGGGTGGGTCACCGGGGGACCGTCGGCGGGTCCGGTCGGCTCGTCGACGTCGACACGCCGCGGCCCGGGTGGAACGTCACCCGGGCCGGACGCGGCTGCCGCCGCCCTGTCTTCGTACGCCACCAGGTCAGTCCGCCGGCCGGACGACGATGCGCCGGTTCGGCTCGACGCCCTCGGACTCGCTCTCCACCCCGGTCGCCGCGTTGACCACGTCGTGGACGCACTTGCGCTCGAAGGCGGACATCGGCTCCAGGCGTACCGCCTCGCCGTGCTCCTTCACCTTCTCCACCGCGTTGCGGGCGACGGCGGCGAGTTCCTTGCGCCGGTTCGCCCGGTAGCCCCCGACGTCGAGCAGGAGGCGGCTCGGGGTGCCGGTCTGCCGGAAGACCGCCAGCCGAGCCAGCTCCTGAAGCGCCTCCAGGGTGGCCCCACGCTGACCGACCAGGCTCTGCAGCTGGCCCCCGACCACCTCGACCATCGGCCGGTCACCCGAGACCAGCTCGTCGATGTCGCCGTCGTAGTCGAGGATGTCGAGCAGACCCTCGATGTAGTCGGCAGCGATCTCGCTCTGCCGGAACAGCTCGCTCTCGGCCGGGGCCTTCTTCTCCCGTGGCCCCGCCTCGACCTCAGTCTCGTCGGTTCCCTCGGCACCGTTGCCGTCGATCGACGCGTCCTCGGTCTCCGGGGACTCCTCGGTGCGGGGAATGCTGGTGTCGGTCACGGTGTCATCTCCGTACTCGCTCGGTGCGGACCTTCGGGTCCGTTGGTCTCCCGGGGCCGGCAGGAGGATGCCGCTGCCACGGGCAGGTCTGTGTCTCCGGGCGTCCCGCCCGGGGCCGCGCTGGGCGTGGCCGGGGTGTTCCTTCCGGCGCCGGCCGTACGGCGGCTGCACGGATCGGAGCCGGGCGGGGCGCGGGGGGGGGCGGGGCGGGGGGGGGGCGCGGGTCTTTTGAGGGG
>NZ_JBEPEQ010000128.1:0-14354 GCF_040300925.1 Micromonospora sp. NPDC000207 | reverse complement strand
CCGGCGGCGGCGAGGGCGACGGAGAGGGCGTGGACGTGGCGGCCGAGTCCGCCGACGAGCACCGGGGGGTACTCCCAGGACAGCATCAGGATGCGCTGGCGACGGGCGGAGTGCAGGTCGATGACGTCGGCGTCCGGTGACACGTGTGCCCCCTTTGAGTTGTCAGGTGTGCGCGGCCCGGCCGGCGCCCGACGGGCGCCGGCCGTGTCGACCCGGATGAGGGCAATCCTCACCCGGCCCGGATAACCCCGGGAGACGTCGCCGTTGCGGTCCTGTAAAGCGCTCCTATCGGATCCGTCGGACACGCAGTAGTTCCGCCACCGACCACGCCTGGAACGGGCAGCCCGTCGCCCGGTGCGGGGCCAGTCCGTCGGCGGTCTCGCTCACCGAACCGACACCGTGTTCACGCAGGTGCGCCTCGACCCCGCCGAAGAGGTCGTCGACGTCGAGTCCGGACCGTCGGGCCGCGTCGGTGTACGGGCCGAGCAGCCACGGCCAGACCGTCCCCTGGTGGTAGGCGCCGTCCCGCTCGGCCGGCGCACCCCGGTGCCGACCGGCGAAACCGGGGGAGTCCGGGGCGAGACTGCGCAACCCGAGGGGGGTGAGCAGGCCCGCCGCGACCCGGCGGACCGCCTCGGCGTCCGGCTCCAACGGGGCGTACGGCAACGACCAGGCCAGCAGCTGGTTGGGGCGCAACAGGTCGTCGTCGTGGTGGGCGGCACCGCCCAGCGGGTACGCCGGGGCCGGGGCGTCCACCACGTCGTGCAGCCAGCCGACCGGGGAGGGGAACCGCTCCCGGAACGACGCCTGGGCCCGGTGGTGCAGACGCCACAGCTCGGCCGGATCCTGACCGGCCAGTTCGGTCAGCTCCGCCACCCCGGCCAGGCCGTTGATCCACAGCGCGTTGACCTCCACCGGCTTGCCGGTCCGGGCGGTCACCGGTACGCCGTACACCCGGGCGTCCATCCAGGTCAACGCCGTCCCGGGAGACCCGCAGGCGAGCAGGGCGTCGGCCGGGTCGACCCCGATGCCGTACCTGGTGCCCTTGACGTGTGCGTCGACGATCCCGTGCAACGCCGGGAGCAGCTCGTCACCGAGGTCGGTGTCACCGGTGACCGTCACGTGCCGGGACACCGCGTGCAGGAACCACAGGGTCCCGTCGACGGTGTTGTACTCCACCCGACCGGTGTCGGCGGTGTTGGCGAGCATCCCCTCCGACAGTGTCGATGCGTACGACCGCAGCAGCTCCCGCCCCTCTTCGGCCCGCCCCGTGCAGAGGAACAACCCCTCGTACGAGATCATCGTGTCCCGCGACCAGGTGCCGAACCACGGGTACCCGGCCACCACGTCCACAGGTGCCTGGGCGGTACGGACCACGAACGCGTCCGCCGCCAACGCCAGGGTCGCCTCGACGTCGTCGACCGGCTGCGCGGCGGCCACCACCCGACGGTTGCGCCGACGGGCCGCAGTCACCACCTCGGCCGCCGGCACCGGTTCCAGGTCCAGCTGCCCGGCCCAGGCCAGCACCGACACCGTGTCCCCGGGACGCTCCAGCGCCCCGGAGAACCGGCCCGCGTACCAGAGGTCCTCCTCGGCGTTCAGACCCCGGGCAGCCTCCTCCCGGTGGCGTACCCCGTTCCACCACTGCCCCTGCGGCACCCAGCCCGGCCCGGACAGCCGGTAGGCGCCCTCGACCACGGCACCGTCGGCGACCGGCTCGACCCGGGGAGCCGGGCCGTCCGCCCGACGCTCGCCGTGCGCGTCCCGCCACGTGCAGACCGCCGCCAGGTCCAGCTGCACCGGGCCACCGGCGACCAGCCGGTGCACCACCGCCACACAGGACCGGCCGGGCAGCATCGCCAGCTCCCGCTCGATCACCACGTCCCCGATGCGCCACCGCCAGCGGGGCACCCCGTCGATCACGGTGAACTGCTCCAGCAGCTCGAACCCGCGCGGGTCGACCTCCTCGGAGGACCACTCGTGGGCACCGAGGCGTACCTGTGCCCCGGACGGCAGCAGGACCGCCGGATCCAGGCTGACCAGTCCCACGTTGCGGGCCGCCGGGGTGTCTCCGGCCACCACGAGCAGCCCGTGGTAGCGGCGGGTACGCAGACCGCTGACGGTGCCCATGGCGTACCCACCGACCCCGTCGGTGACCAGCCACTCGCGGGTCGCCCCGCTCGTCAGCTCGCCACAGACCTGCGGACCGAAACTGATACCTATCAACTTTCCTCCAGCGGCGGCGGGGTGTAACACGCAACGGAAACAATGGCCGAAGTGGTCAAGTGCACCCGTGGCGTCGAAGATTGACAGGTGATCACTGACGTGTCGGTTCCTCACGAGCTGTCCCCCGATGCCGAACGCACCCGGTTGGCCCAGGCCGACGCGGGCGAACAGGCATGGCGAGCATGGGGTCCCTATCTGTCCGAACGGGCGTGGGGGACGGTACGGGAGGACTACAGCGAACACGGCACGGCGTGGGACTACTTCCCCCACGACCACGCGCGGTCCCGAGCCTACCGGTGGAACGAGGACGGGATGGCAGGCGTCTGTGACGATCGACAGACCTTCTGTTTCGCGCTCGCACTCTGGAACGGCGAGGACCCGATCCTCAAGGAACGGATGTTCGGCCTCGGCGGGGACGGCGGCAACCACGGCGAGGACGTCAAGGAGTACTGGTGGTACGAGGACTCCACCCCCACCCACTCCTTCATGCGGTGGCGCTACCACTACCCGCAGGCCGCCTTCCCCTACGACGACCTGGTCTCCGTCAACACCCGGCGCGGCCGGGACGACACCGAGTACGAACTCGTCGACACGGGGATCTTCGACGACGACAGGTACTGGGCGGTGACAGTCGACTACGCCAAGGCCTCCCCGACCGACCTGTGCATGGTGGTCACCGTCGCCAACCGGGGGCCGGACCAGGCCACCCTGCACGTCCTGCCCAGCCTCTGGTTCCGTAACACGTGGGCCTGGGGGCTGCCCGGCAGCGACCGGGTGCCGCACCTGGTGGGCGAGCCGGCCCGGCGGGGTCGCCGCCGGGCCAGTTCCCGGGGACCGGCAGGTCCGGCCACCCCGGCCCGCCTGGTCGGTCGACACGACACCACCGGCCAGGTGGTGCTGGCCGGAGACGGGAGCCCGACCCCGCTGCTGTGCGACAACGAGAGCAACGCCGAGCGGCTCTGGGGGCTGCCGGGACGGTCGGCGTACCCGAAGGACGGCATCAACGACCACGTCGTCGACGGCGCGGCCACTGTCAACCCGGACCGGGAGGGGACCAAGGGCGCCCTGCACTACGTGCTCAGCGTCCCCGCCGGTGAGCAGCGCCAGATCAGGCTGCGCCTGACCCGGACCGGCCCGCCCCCCGGAGCCGCCCCGCCGCCCGCCCTCGACCTGGGCGACGGGTTCGACGCGGTGCTGTGGGCCCGGCGGGCGGAGGCGAACAGGTGGTTCGCCTCGCTGCTGCCCGAGACGACCACCCCGGACGAGGCCCTCGTCGCCCGGCAGGCCATCGCCGGGCTGATGTGGGGCAAGCAGTTCTACCACTTCGACGTCAAACGGTGGCTGGAGGGCGATCCCGGCTCGTCGCCCCCGCCCGCCGGGCGTCGGCAGGGGCGTAACAGCGCCTGGTGGCACATGACGAGCTTCGACGTCATCTCGATGCCGGACCCCTGGGAGTACCCCTGGTACGCGGCCTGGGACCTCGCCTTCCACTGCGTCAGCCTGGCCCGGGTCGACCCCGGTTTCGCCAAGGAACAGGTACTGCTCCTGCTGCGGGAGTGGTACCTGCACCCCAACGGGCAGATCCCGGCGTACGAGTGGGCGTTCGGGGACGTCAACCCGCCGGTGCACGCCTGGGCGGCGTTGAAGGTCTTCGAGATCGACGGCTCCCGGGACCGGGAGTTCCTCGCCCGGGTCATGCACAAGCTGATGCTGAACTTCACCTGGTGGGTCAACCGCAAGGACACCGGGGGGAACAACGTCTTCGAGGGCGGCTTCCTCGGGCTGGACAACGTGGGACCCTTCGACAGGTCGGCGGCGCTGCCGGTGGCCGGGGTGCTGGAGCAGTCCGACGCCACCGGCTGGATGGCGATGTACGCGCTCAACCTGCTGGACATCTCGATCATCCTGGCCGAGCAGGACCGCACCTGGGTGGACACCGCCTGCAAGTTCTTCGAACACTTCGTCTACATCGCCGCCGCCGCGTACTCCCAGGGGCTCTGGGACGACGAGGACGCGTTCTTCTACGACGTGCTGCGCCTGACCGACGGCAGTCAGGTCCCTCTGCGGGTCCGGTCGGTGGTGGGGCTGCTCCCGCTGGCGGCGACCACCCGGCTCACCGCGCAGACCCTGGAACGGCTCCCCGAGCTGGGGGCCCGGATCCGGTGGTTCCTGACCAACCGCCCCGAGTACGCGCACGTGATGGACGCCCGGCGGCTCGGCCCGGACGGCCGCCAGCAGCGGCTGCTCTCCATGGCCGGCGCGGACCACGTGGTCAAGCTCCTGGCCCGGATGCTGGACACCGACGAGTTCCTCAGCGAGTACGGCCTGCGTACCCTCTCCCGGGCCCACCTGGACAAGCCGTTCACGGTGACCCTGGGCGGCCAGGAGTTCGGCGTCGGATACGAACCGGCGGAGTCGACGAGCGGCCTGTTCGGCGGGAACTCCAACTGGCGGGGGCCGATCTGGATGCCCACCAACTTCCTGCTGATCAGCGCGCTGCGCGACTACGCGGCCTTCTTCGGCGACGACCTCCGGGTGGAGTACCCGACCCGGTCGGGGGTGCAGCTCACCCTCGACGAGGTCGCCGACGACCTGTCCGCCCGGCTGATCTCCCTGTTCACCCGGGACGGGTGGGGACGTCGGCCGATCTACGGGGCCGCCCAGCTCTTCCAGACCCACCCGGACTGGCGGGACCTGATCGCCTTCCCCGAGTACTTCCACGGCGACAACGGCGCAGGCCTGGGAGCCTGGCACCAGACCGGATGGACCGCCCTGGTCGCAGACCTCATCCTCACCCGCCGCTCACCCCCCGCTCCCGGATTCTCCGCGTGATCAAGGGATTTGCGTCATCGGCAGCTGGAATCCTGACGCAAATCCCTTGATCAACCCCGCAACCGGGCGGGCGGCAGGAGGGGAGGGGAGAGGGGGTGGGGTCAGGTTAGTTCGCGGCGGACTATGGCTACGGCTACCCGGCAGAACTCGTCCATATCGGGGGTGAAACCGGCGGCGATGTCGGGGTGCAGGCCGGAGCGGGTCTCGTCGAGCAGCCGTTGGCAGACCTGCTCCACCGGCTCCCCGGCGTAGCCGGCGCTGACCCGCCCGGTGGCGGCCTTGAGCGCCGAGGTCAGCTGGTCCTCCAACGGTCCGCGCAGACGCTCCTGCACCGGGTCCAGCCCGTTGGGGTCGAGCGTGACATGTGGCTCCGACATCGACTCTCCCTTCCTCGGCATGCGCGGTACCCGACCGCGCCCGCCGGTCAAACCACCGTCGGTACGGTGGCCACCCGAATCTGGTACGAGAAGTCCTCGGCCGGCACCTCGGCGTACGACAACCGGCGGATCTGCCGGTCGTCGGCGTAGAGGGCGACGTCGACGAGGACGCCGAGGTGGGACAGCCCGACGGTGGACACCCGTTTCTTGTCCTGGAGCACCGCGCAGACCCCGCCCAGCAGGGTGCTGGCGTCGGACGTGCGATGCCCCGGTGGACAGCGCAGGGTCAGGTCCACCTCGACCGGCCCGGTGAGCGGGGTCCAGCCGGTACGCTGGGCCGCCGCGCAGGCCGCCTGGAGCAGGGTCCGTACCCTCGTCGCCTGGCGGTGGCCGGCGGCGAAGATGGACAGGGCTTCGGTTTTGACCGGTGGCAGGCCGCTCACCTCGAATGTCAGGGCGAGAGCGCGGGTGTCCTGCACGACGGCACCTCCTCGGGAGACGATCCTGCCGAATCCGGGCGACGGGCAGCTGCGGTTCCCGCGAATACCCACCGATCGGGCGGCAGGGGATGGGCGACCGGAGGCGGATCGACGTCGACGGCGACGCGCCGGCGGAAGAAGGTCTGCCGAAAACGCTAGTCGACCAGGTCGCCGCCCGGAAGCGTCGGTCGGTCACCTGTCGGTCTCGGTCGGGTGGGGTCGACGGGTGGAATCGGCGACCCCCAGCGGCGAGCGGGTGACCCAGGCGAGTGAGTGACCCGGGCGAGTGAGTCAGGCCGGTGGGTGAGTCAGGCGGGTGGGAAGGCGCAGAACTCGTTGCCCTCCGGGTCGGTCAGGACCCACCAACGGGCCGACGCGTCCGGTTCCCGCAGCAGCGTCGCCCCCGCCCGGATCAGGGCGGCCGGGGTCGGCTCGGTGAGGTCGACGTCCCAGTGCAACCGGTTCTTGACCGTCCGCCGCTCCGGGGCGAGGTCGAAGACCCAGCGTCCCCACGGGAAACCGGCCGCCTCCACCAGCAGGGCCTGCCCGGGGTCGGTGCGGTGCCGGACCCGCCCGCCGAGCATCGCCGCCCACCAGGTCGCCTGGGCCAGCGGGTCGCTGGCGTCCACGACCAGGGCGATCGGCCCGGCGGCGGTGCCGTCACCGGGCGGGAAGGCGCAGAACAGGTTGCCCTCCGGGTCGGCCAGGACCCACCAGGCGATCTCCGAGTCCGGCTCCCGGACCAGGCGGGACCCGGCGGCCAGCAGGCTTCCCGGATCCGGTTGGTCGAGCCGCAGGTCGAGGTGGACCCGGGTCCGTCCGGTACGACGTTCGGGCACCTGGTTGACCCAGATCCCCTCGGCAGCCGAGCGGCCCGCACCCGGCAGGATCCGGGTGTCCCGGTCACCGGCCTCGACGAGGTCGCCCCCGAGTACCCGGGCCCAGAAGGCACCGAGCGCACGGGCGTCGGCGGCGTCCAGCACGAGGTCCTTGAACCGGGCGATCATCGCCACATCATGCCGTACCCGTACCGGCGGGTCGACGCCCGTGGTGGCCCGGTCGCCGCACGTCACCGCCGCAGCAAACGATCTCCTGGTACTTTCCACCAGACTGTCCAGAATTATTCAGTACCGTCCCGACCAGGTTTCACGACTGCGCAGGTCGGGCAGTGTTAGCGCCACAAATTGCCTGGGACGGGCCGGATCGACGCCGGAAGGCGGGGGTCGCCCCGGCGGGGTCACCGCCGAGGGTGCCTCGCCGCGCGCCGGGGCCATGGGCGCCTCCCCGGCTCTCGCCTGTTCAACCGAGGGGGAGGGCGATGACCGACCACACCGACCAGGTGCGACATCGACGCCGGCCACGGACCCGCGTCGCCGCCGCGACCGCCGCGTTGGCCCTGGTGGCCCCGCTGGCTGCCTGCGGCTCGGACGACACCGGGGGTACGCCGACGATCAACCTTTACTACGGCCCCGAGCAGAACCTCCAGAAGGTGGTCGACGACTGCAACGCCGAGGCGCAGGGGCGGTACCGGATCGTCTACCGGACCCTGCCCCGGGAGGCCGACGACCAGCGGGTGCAGATGGTCCGCCGACTGGCCGCCGAGGACACCGGAATGGACGTCCTCGGCCTCGACGTGACCTGGACCCAGGAGTTCGCCAGCGCGAACTGGATCCGGGAGTGGACCGGCCAGGACCGGACCGACGTCGAGCAGGGCACCCTCGCCGGCCCCCTGGAGACCGCCACCTACGAGGACAAGCTGTACGCCGCGCCGAAGAACACCAACGTGCAACTGCTCTGGTACCGCAAGGACCTGGTGGAGCAGCCGCCGACGACCTTCGACGAGATGATCTCCCAGGCCCAGGAGCTCAAGGGGCAGGGGCAGCCGTACCGGGTCCTCACCATGGGAGCCCAGTACGAGGGCCTCGTCGTCCTCTACAACACCCTGGTCGCCAGCGCCGGTGGGAACATCCTCAGCGCCGACGGCAAGCGGGCCGAGATGGACGAGGGCGCGGTCCGGGCGCTGGAGCAGCTCCAGCGCTTCGCCACCGCCGGGGTGACCTCCCCGTCGTTCAGCAACGCCACCGAGGACCCGGTCCGGTTGGAGTTCCAGGCCGGTGACGGTGCCTTCCAACTGAACTGGCCGTTCGTCTACCCGGCGTTGCAGGAGGCCAACCCGCAGCTCGCGGAGCAGGTCGGGTGGGCCCGGTTCCCCGGGGTCGACCCGCAGACGCCCAGCAAGGTCACCGTCGGCGGATACAACCTGGCGGTCAGCTCGCACTCCCGGCACCCGGAGGAGTCCTTCGAGGCGGCCAAGTGCCTGCGCAACGAGCGGAACCAGAAGTTCTCCGCAGTCAACGACGGCGTACCGCCGACCATCGAGGCCGTCTACGACGACCCGGACATGGACGAGGCGTACCCGATGAAGGAGACCATCCTGGAGGAGTTGCGCGACGCCGCGACCCGGCCGCTGACCCCGGCCTACCAGAACATCTCCACGGTCATGTCGGCGTACCTCTCCCCACCGGCGGCGATCCGCCCCGAGCAGACCGCCGAGGAGCTGCGCACCGCGATCGGTGACGCGTTGGAGTCCAAGGGCGTGCTGCCATGAGCGAGCGAATCATCGTGGTCGGTACTCGTGCCGACGCGCCGCGAAGCGGGGTGACGGCATGAGGGAGCAGAGCGAGCGAATCATCGTGGTCGGTACTCGTGCCGACGCGCCGCGAAGCGGGGTGACGGCATGAGCGAGCGGACCGGTCCCATCGGCGCGGCCGAGGTGCTGCGGGTCGAGGGCGACGAGACGATGGGTGAGCGGGCCGACGGCAAACACCCGTTCGCTCCGCCGCCGCGTCGCCGTCGACGCAGGGAACCGTTGAGCGAGAACAAGCGGGCCGAACGGAAGTTGGGCTGGCTGCTGTGCGCCCCGGCCGCGCTGGTCATGGTGGCAGTCACGGCGTACCCGATCCTGTACTCGATCTGGCTGTCGTTGCAGCGGTTCGACCTGCGCTTTCCCGACCAGCGGGAGTTCGTCGGGCTGGAGAACTACGTCACCGTCCTGACCAACGACTTCTGGTGGACGGCGTTCGGGGTGACCATGCTGATCACGGTGGTCACCGTGGCCGTCGAGTTGGTGCTCGGCATGGGGTTGGCGCTGGTCATGCACCGGACCCTGGTGGGACGGGGAATCGTCCGGACCGCAGCGCTGATCCCGTACGGCATCGTCACTGTCGTCGCCGCCTTCTCCTGGCGGTACGCGTGGACGCCGGGCACCGGGTACCTGGCCAACCTCTTCGACGGCAGCGCACCGCTGACCGAGCGGGGCAGCGCGTTGGCGATCATCATGTTGGCGGAGATCTGGAAGACCACGCCGTTCATGGCGCTGCTGCTGATGGCGGGCCTGGCGTTGGTGCCGGAGGACCTGCTCAAGGCGGCCTCCACCGACGGGGCCACCGCCTGGCAGCGGTTCACCAAGGTGATGCTGCCGGTGATGAAGCCGGCGATCCTGGTCGCCCTGCTGTTCCGCACCCTCGACGCGTTCCGGGTGTTCGACAACATCTTCGTGCTGACCGCGGGGAGCAACGAGACGTCGTCGGTGTCGATGCTCGCCTACAACAACCTGATGCGGGGGTTGAACCTCGGTATCGGGTCCACCATGTCGGTGCTGATCTTCATCACCGTGGCGATCATCGCGTTCGTCTTCGTGAAGCTGTTCGGTACCGCTGCCCCGGGCAGCGACGACGGGGAGAGGCGCTGACATGGCGGACACCACCTCCAAGGCCCGGTTGCAGTGGGGCCTGATGAACACCATCGTGGTCGTCTTCGCCCTGATCCCGGTCCTCTGGATCATGTCGCTGTCGTTCAAGACCCCGGCCACGTTGACCGACGGCAAGTTCATTCCACGGGAGTGGACGCTGGAGAACTACCGGTCGATCTTCGCCACCGACCAGTTCGTCAGAGCACTGGTCAACTCGATCGGCATCGCGCTGATCGCCACCGTGATCGCGGTGACCCTGGGGGCGATGGCGGCGTACGCGATCAGTCGGCTGGACTTCCCCGGTAAGCGGGTCCTGGTCGGGGTCTCCCTGCTGATCGCCATGTTCCCGCAGGTCTCGCTGGTCACCCCGCTGTTCGAGATCGAGCGGCAGTTGGGGCTCTTCGACACCTGGCCGGGGCTGATCCTGCCGTACATCACCTTCTCGCTGCCGCTGGCGATCTACACCCTGTCGGCGTTCTTCAAGCAGATCCCGTGGGATCTGGAGAAGGCGGCGAAGATGGACGGGGCCACCCAGGGGCAGGCGTTCCGTCGGGTGATCGCGCCGCTGGCCGCGCCGGGGTTGTTCACCACGGCGATCCTGGTCTTCATCTTCTGCTGGAACGACTTCCTCTTCGCCATCTCGCTGACCTCGACCGAGCGGTCCCGTACGGTGCCCGTCGCGTTGTCGTTCTTCACCGGCGAGTCGCAGTTCGAGGACCCCACCGGGGCGATCTGTGCCGCCGCCGTGGTGATCACCGTTCCGATCATCCTGTTCGTGCTCTTCTTCCAGCGCCGGATCGTCTCCGGTCTGACCTCCGGCGCCGTCAAGGGATAGGTGGGTAAGTCGTGGCTGACATCGTGCTGGACAAGGTAAGCAAGAAGTTTCCCGACGGGACCGTCGCGGTGGCCGACGTCGACCTGGAGATCGCCGACGGCGAGTTCATCATCCTGGTCGGCCCCTCCGGGTGCGGTAAGTCCACCACCCTGAACATGATCGCCGGGCTGGAGGACATCAGCTCCGGTGAGCTGCGCATCGACGGGAAGCGGGTCAACGACAAGGCACCTCGGGACCGGGACATCGCGATGGTGTTCCAGTCGTACGCGCTGTATCCGAACATGACCGTACGGGAGAACATGGCGTTCCCCCTGCGGCTGGCGAAGCTGGACAAGGCGACCATCGACTCGAAGGTCGAGCAGGCGGCGAAGGTGCTGGAGCTGACGTCGCTGCTGGACCGTCGGCCGTCGAACCTCTCCGGCGGGCAGCGGCAGCGGGTGGCGATGGGCCGGGCGATCGTCCGTCAGCCGAAGGCGTTCCTGATGGACGAGCCGTTGTCCAACCTGGACGCGAAGCTGCGGGTGCAGATGCGGACCGTGGTGTCCCGGTTGCAGAAGCAGCTCGGCACCACCACCGTGTACGTCACCCACGACCAGACCGAGGCGATGACCCTCGGCGACCGGGTGGTGATCATGAGGGGTGGTGCGGTGCAGCAGATCGGCCCGCCCCAGGAGCTGTACGACCACCCCCGCAACCTCTTCGTGGCCGGGTTCATCGGTTCTCCGTCGATGAACTTCCTGCACGCCCGGGTGGCGGAGGGGACGCTCTCGACCGCTCTGGGTGAGGTGCCGGTCGGCGACCGTCTGCGTCGACAGCTCACGGAGGCCGACGCGCCCCGGGAGCTCATCCTCGGCATCCGTCCCGAGCACTTCGAGGACGCCGAGCTGGTCGACGAGGACAACCGCCGTCGGGGGATGGAGTTCACCGCGCCGGTGGACATCGTCGAGTCGATGGGTTCGGACAAGTACGTCTACTTCACCGTCGAGGGTGAGAAGGCCACCGCCGCCGAGTTGGAGGAGTTGGCCGCCGACGCCGGTGCCGCCGACTTCGCCGGCGGGTCGAACCTGGTCACCCGGCTGTCGGCGGAGTCGACTGTCACCGAGGGCTCTGATCGTCGGGTCTGGTTCAACCTGGAGAAGATCCACCTGTTCGACCCCTCGACCGGCCGGAACCTGACCCTGCACGAGGGTCGTTCCGCCGGTGCCCTCGCCGACTGAGGTGCTGTCCGGCGGCCGGTGACGGACGGGCCGCCGGTTGGTAGTGGTCTCCGCTGCGCGGGTCCGCCCCGAGTCGTCCCGGTATGCCGGGGCTGGGGTGGACCCGCGCGGCTGTGTCGTGGACCGGGCCGCCTCGCAAGGTTCTCCCGCTGGTCCAGGTCCGACAGGATCCGCGTCGGGCGACGTGTCGACCGAATGCTGGGACGTGGCGCGCGGATGTGGCCCGGTCGTGATTCGAATCCGCTGGTCGGCGTGGGTCGTCGCAACGGGACTCGAAAGGTTCACGAATCGGCCTCGACATCGATGGATGTCCTCAGTAATGTGACTGCTTGTGTTCAGGGCGTAACTCCCTGATCTTGTCGGGAACGCCGCCGACGAGGCAGTTCCGCACCGGACAGTCGTGCCCGGGGGTCTGCCCGCCGCACGCGTACCCACACCCCGCTCCACCTGTCGTGTTCCTCCGCCCTGCCGGACGGCCTCCGCCACAGGCCCCCGACCCGGGCGGTGCCCGCCGCTGCCCGGCGGCGGGCGAGGGATCGGGCAGGTGGCCGGGGGCGGCAAGAGGGAGCAAGGACCTGTCACGCCGCGCCGGAAAGCACGTTCACGTTGCTCAACCCGGATCAGGGGGAGGTTCAGTGCCCGTCATCAACGACCGGCTCCGGTTCTCTGTCGAATCGGCTCCCGCAGCCGAGCTGGTGGACCAGATCAGCTCGTGGCTCGCGGTACCCGCAGACAAGGTCGACCAGGACCTCGGGGAGGACCGGGGGCGCATCCTGTCGGCAGTGCACCGGCTCAACGACCGGGCCGCCGACGACCCCGACGCCCGTCACCAGCAGCAACTCCTGCTCGCCCGGATCTACGCCCTGCTCACCGCCCTGCCCGACGGCGCGACCGCCGAGGGCTCGGTGATCCTGTACGAGGTGACCCGCCTGCTGGAGGGGGCCACCATCCGATCCGAGGACGACTGGATCGACCCCGCCGCGTACGACGTCATGCCCGGACCGGGTCAGCCGTTCCTGTCGTGGTTGAAGGGGACCGCCCGGCGGCACCGGGTCTTCAAGCACCCGTACTACGTCGAGTTCATCAACCACCACGCCGACTCCGACGACCTGCGCACGTACGTGATGCAGGAGTCCCTGGTGGACGGGCGCTTCGACGACCTGCTGGCGATGATGCAGGTCGGGACCAGCGGCACCGCCAAGATGGAGATCGCAGCGAACTTCTGGGACGAGATGGGCAACGGCAACCCCGCCGAGGTCCACACCCACCTGTTCAACAAGATCTACGACGTGTTCGACATCTCCGCCGAGGAGATGGAGAGCGCGATGACCGCCAGTGACCTGCTCGCGGGGAACCTGGCCGTGCTGCTGTGCCGGTACCGCCACCTCTACCCGGAGGCCGTCGGGTTCCTCGGGATGACCGAGTGGCTGGTGCCGGACCGGTTCCAGAACGTGGTCCGCGCCTGGGAGCGCCTCGGGCTGCCCGACGTCGGGATCACCTACCACCGGTTGCACATCACCATCGACTCCCAGCACGCGGCGGGCTGGTTCCACAACATCGTCCTGCCCGCCAGCGAGTCCGAGTACATGCGTCGGGGGATCGCCCGGGGTGTGCTGTGGCGGTTGAACTCCTCCGCCCGTCACCTCGACGAGCGACTGGCCCTGGCCCGGCGGCGTACCCCGGCAGTGCGCTGAGCGCCGCCCGGGTTCCGGGCACCTGGCCAGCCACGCCCGCTGTGCCGGCTCCCTCCCCGGCCCGCATCCCGCCCAACCGCCATTCCTCGTGAAGGGAGATCACCGATGTCCGTAGTCACCGAAGGCTTCAAGATCATCGACCTGCCTCCGGCCAGCCAGGAGCTGCTGGACAGCTACGACAACTGCCCGCTCGACGAGTACATGGGCAACCAGACCCGGTACAAGCGGTTCAGCCAGTACCGGCTGTCCCACTCCGAGGGCCGGGGATGGCAGTTCGAACTGCTCCCGCACCGGGCGTACACGGCGTTCAAGAAGTTCAACCCGGTCGGCGGCGGGTTCAGCCGACCCCACCCGCCGCTGGAGGCGGACCTGGTTCCCTACGTCCGGCTCGGGGTGGCCGGGCTGGAGTTGGACACCTCCGAGGACTGGCAGATCAACGTCCACCAGAACCGGACCCGGGCCACGGTGGAGAAGCCCGGCCTGCTCACCCCCGAGGGCGTACACCAGGACGGCCACGAGTTCGTCATGATCGGCGTCCTGCGGCGGAACAGCGTCGTCGGCGGCGAGACGCGCCTGTGGCGCCTCGGTGCCGACGAGCCGTTCTGGACCGGCACCCTCCAGGCCGGTCAGGCGGTCCTGCTCGACGACCGGGCGGTGGCCCACGACGTCACCGACGTCCTGCCCGAGAACGGCCAGGCGGGGCACCGCGACATCATGATCGTCGCGTTCTCCCGGTGGAAGGAGAAGTGGTACGGCGAGGAGCACGACGCCGCCGCCCTGACCGGCGGCGAGCCGGTCGTCGACACGTCGATGTGACCGGCTTCCGGCGTGGCCCGGCCCCGGCCGGGCCCCCCCCCGCCCCCACCCCCAACGAAACCCGCATGGGGGGGCTAGGGAAGTAACACCCCCACCGCCCCCCCAAACAGAAAAAAAAACCCCCCCC
>NZ_JBEPEQ010000127.1:0-14879 GCF_040300925.1 Micromonospora sp. NPDC000207 | reverse complement strand
CGCGACGTGCCGCCCCGCGCGGGCCAGCCGGGGCAGGTCCGGCTCGTCCTCCAGCTCCGGGTACGGCAACGGCGACCCGGCGTCGCGGATCGCGAGCACCCCGGCGTCCCGGTCGACACGGGCCAACGCCCGGGCGTGGTCGAGGGAGGCGATCGGGGTGCCGCCCCGGGCGATGCCGATGTGGCAGTGGGCGTCGACCAGCCCGGGGAGGACGAACCCCCGGTCCACCACGGTCTCCGCGCCGGGTTGCGGTTCGAAGGTGACCCGGTCGCCGACCAGCCAGACGTCCCGTACCTCGTCGTCGGGGAGAAGCACACCACGCACATGCAGAGCCATGTGCCAGGTCTACCCGATCACTGTCCGTCGC
Source organism: Micromonospora sp. NPDC000207 (assembly GCF_040300925.1). Taxonomy (NCBI): domain Bacteria; kingdom Bacillati; phylum Actinomycetota; class Actinomycetes; order Micromonosporales; family Micromonosporaceae; genus Micromonospora; species Micromonospora sp. NPDC000207. The sequence goes on along the minus strand of NZ_JBEPEQ010000127.1, from coordinate 14,512 downwards.
GCCCCAGGAGCCCGGCCCGTCGGGCCGTCAACGCGGGCCCTTGTCTCCCTTGCCCAGCTTGTTGAAGTCGATCTTCGGGAGCTTGAACCCGGGCGGCAGCCCCTGGCCGGTCAGGTCGTTCGGGTTCATCCCCGGCGGAAGCTGCGGCATACCGCCCGGGAACCCGCCGGGCAGCCCGCCCTGCGCCCCGGCACGGGGCCGGTTGCCACCCTTGGTGCCCTTGCGCTTGTTCTTCGGCGACTTGGTGGCCTTGCGCCGCCCACCGCCGGGCAGGCCCATCATGCCGCCCATCTGCTTCATCATCTTCTGCGCGTCGGCGAAGCGGTTGAGCAGCTGGTTGACGTCCATCACGGTGACCCCGGAACCGCCCGCGATCCGGGCCCGCCGGGAACCGTTGATGATCTTGGGGTTGCTCCGCTCGGCCGGGGTCATCGACCTGATGATCGCTGTCACCCGGTCGAAGTGCTTGTCGTCGACCTCGGCGAGCTGGTCCTTCATCTGCCCCATGCCGGGCATCATGGCCAGTACGTTGGCGATCGGCCCCATCCGCCGGACCGCGATGAGCTGATCGAGGAAGTCGTCCAGGGTGAACTGCTCCCCACCCATCAGCTTGGCGGTCATCTTCTCCTTCTGATCGGTGTCGAAGGCCGCCTCGGCCTGCTCGATCAGAGTGAGGACGTCGCCCATGCCGAGGATCCGGCTGGCCATCCGGTCGGGGTGGAAGACGTCGAAGTCCTCCGGCTTCTCGCCGGTGGAGGCGAAGAGGATGGGCTGACCGGTGACCTCCCGGACCGACAGCGCCGCACCACCACGGGCGTCACCGTCCAACTTCGACAGGACCACACCGGTGATGCCCACGCCGTCGCGGAACGCCTCGGCGGTACGCACCGCGTCCTGGCCGACCATCGCGTCGATGACGAAGATGACCTCGTCGGGGCTGACGGCGTCCCGGATCTCCGCCGCCTGCTGCATCATCTCGGCGTCGATACCGAGCCGACCGGCGGTGTCGACGATGACGATGTCCCGGGCGGCCCGACGGGCGTGCTCGATGGAGGAACGGGCCACCTGGACGGGGTCGCCGGTGCCGTTGCCGGGCTCCGGGGCGTACACCTCGACACCGGCACGGGCACCGAGCACCTGGAGCTGCCCGACGGCGTTGGGGCGCTGGAGGTCGGCGGCGACCAGCAGCGGCTGGTGCCCCTGGCCCTTGAGCCACCGGGCCAGCTTGCCGGCGAGGGTGGTCTTACCGGAACCCTGGAGACCGGCCAGCATGATCACCGTGGGTGGCTGCTTGGCGAACTGGAGCCGACGGCTCTCGCCGCCGAGGACCGCCACCAGCTCCTCGTTGACGATCTTGACGATCTGCTGGGCGGGGTTGAGGGCCTGGGAGACCTCCACGCCGCGCGCCCGCTCCTTGACCCGCGCGATGAACCCCTTGACCACCGGCAGGGCGACGTCGGCCTCCAGCAGCGCCATCCGGATCTCGCGCGCGGTGGCGTCGATGTCGGCGTCGGTGAGCCGGCCCTTGCTCCGGAGCTTGGTGAAGATCCCGGACAGGCGGTCACTCAAGGTGTCAAACACACGAACATCCCGTTTGTCAGTGTTCCGGCGGGCACATCGGCTGGCAGTCCAGCCACCGTTAGGGTAGCCCGCCGTGCGTACTCGCGCCCCGGCCCGCCCGGACCATCAGACGCCCGGCGGGTCGGACGGCCACCCGGACGGCCGCCGCCACCCGACGCCCGGCAGGTCCGGCGGCCACCCGGACGGCCGCCGCCATCAGACGCCCGACAGGTCCGGCGACCAGCCGGACGGCCGGCACCACCCGGCCGCCGGCAGCGCAGGCGGTCACACGGCGGCCAGCACCGCTGCGGCCAGCCGATCCCGTTCGGCCTCGTCGGGTCCGGTACCGACCAGGTAGAACACGTCCACCACGTCGGCACCGAGGGTGGAGATCCGAGCCGCCCGGACCTGGGCTCCGGCCTCGTCCAGCGCGGAGGTCACCCGGTAGAGCAGACCGGCGGCGTCGGCGGCCCGCAGCTCCAGCAGCACCGCGTCGGTGGCCGCCTCCCGATGCCACACCACCCGGGGTTCGCCGCCCGAGCCCCGGGCGGCCAGGGCCCGACCACGCAGCCGCTGGATCACCGACACGTCGCCGTCGACGGCCCGACGCAGGTCGGCACCGAGCGCGATCGGATCCGGAGCGAGCCCGTACCGGGGTTGGACCCGGAACTCGACCAGAGCCCGGCCGTCGACGGTGGAGACGTCAGCGGCGAGCACCTCCAGTCGGTGCAGGGCCAGGCAACCGGCCACCGTCGCGAGCAGCCCCCGCCGGTGCGCCGCAGCGACAGACACCCGGTCCTCGCCGAGGTGGACCACCGGCAACGGCCCCGCCACCAGCGCCGGATCCGGGTCCGGGGGCGCGGGGAGCGCACCTGTGGCCAGGGCGGTACGGACCCGGGCGACCAGTTCGCCGACCAGCCGTCCCTTCCAGTGCGACCAGGCGGCCGGTCCGGTGGCGGCGGCGTCGGCGCGGACCAACGCGTACAGCAGCTCCAGGGTGGTCGCGTCGCCGACCTGCTCGGCCACCCCGGCGATGGTCAACGGGTCGGAGAGGTCCCGCCGGGTCGCCACGTCCGGCAGCAGCAGGTGCAGCCGGACCAGGGTCCCGATCAGCGCCGACTCGGCGGGGGGCAGCCCCATCCGGGCGGCGATCCGCTCGGCGAGCGGAGCCCCCACCACACTGTGGTCACCTGTCAGCCCCTTGCCGACGTCGTGCAGGAACGCCCCGAGCAGCAACAGGTCGGGGCGGTCCACCTCACGGGTGTGCCGACCGGCCTCGTACGCCGACTGGACCAGGTGCCGGTCCAGGGTGAACCGGTGGACCGGGTTGTGCTGGGGCAGGCTGCGCAGCCGGGTCCACTCGGGCAACCACCGGTCGACCAACCCGTACCTGTCGCAGCTCTCCCAGGCCGAGACCAGGCCGGGACCGGCGCCGAGGAGGGTGAGCAGGGCGGACCGGGCCTCGGTGGGCCACGGGGTGGGCAGCGCAGGGCAGTACGCGGCGAGCCACTCGCAGGTGGCCCGCGCGATCGGCAGTCGGGTGGTCGCCGCAGCGGCGGCCACCCGCAGCGACAGGCTCGGGTCGGGGCGGGCGCCGATCGCGGTCCGGGCGAGGACCAGTTCGCCGTCGTGCTCGACCACGTCGCGGGCCACCGGGCGGCGCACCGGGCGGCCGAATCCCCCGCGCCGACGGCCGGAGCGGAGCCGGTCCGCAGCCCGCCAGGCGTCGTCGAGGGCGTGGCTGACGGTCCTGGCGTCCCCGGCGACCCGCCGGAGCACCGCGTCGCCGTCGTGCCCGACAGTCGCCGAGGGTGGGCCGTCGTGCCCGACAGTCGCCGAGGGTGGGGTGGGGGGTTGACGGAGTCCGAGGAGGGCGGCGACGCCGTCGCGCTCCTGGGCGAGCAGCCTGTCGACCCGTCGACCGACCTGGTGGTGCAGGGCGTCGCGGGTGTCGAGCAGTCGGCTGTGCGCGGCGTGCACCGCCGGGCGGAGCGCGTCGGTGACCCCGGCGACGGCGATGGCCCGCAGCAGGCCGACGTCCCGTAGTCCACCGGCGGCCTCCTTCAGGTCGCCTTCGAGGAGGAACGCCAGTTCGCCGTGGGCCCGCCAGCGGGCCTCGGTGATCTCCCGCAGGGCGGGCAGGTGACGCAGGGCGGTCCGCCGCCAGTGGTCGACGGCGGTCCGGGTCAGGGAGTCGACCAGGTCCCGGTCACCGGCGACGTACCGGGCGTCGAGCAGGGCGAGGGCGACCTTGACGTCGTCCTGGGCCACCGAGAGGGCCTCGGAGACGGTCCGCACCGAGTGGTCCAGGCGCACCCCGGCGTCCCAGATCGGGTACCACAGGGACGCTGCCAGCTCGTCCACCGCCGGCACCCCGGAGTGCAGCAGCACCAGGTCGAGGTCGCCGTAGGGGGCGAGCTGCCCCCGCCCCAGGCCGCCGACGGCGACCAGGGCGACCCCGGGGCGTCGCGGCAGCAGCCCGGCGAGCCACCTGTCGTACGCCGCCGCCCGCGCCGCCCGGGGTCGGGCCCCGATTCCCCCGGGCACGCCGACGGCCTCGTTGACCAGGAGTTCGGTCTCCGTGGCATCGGGGCCGCCGGAGGGTTCCTTCCTGATCAACGAGGCCATTCGCGTGTTCCCTACAGGGCGTCGAGGCCGCGTTCGCCGGTACGCACCCGGACGACCTCCTCGACCCCGGTGACCCAGACCTTGCCGTCGCCGATCTTGCCGGTCCGGGCGGCCGCGACGATGGCGTCCACGATCTTGTCGACGTCGATCTCGTCGGTCAGCACCTCCACCCGGATCTTGGGCAGGAACTCGACCGTGTACTCGGCACCCCGGTAGACCTCGGTGTGCCCCTTCTGCCGACCGTAGCCCTGGACCTCGCTGACGGTGAGACCGGCCACGCCCAGAGCGTGCAGCGCCTCCTTCACCGCGTCCAGTTGGTACGGCTTGATGACCGCGGTCACCAGCTTCATGTCCAAGCCCTCCATCCCAGGAACGTTAACCGCCGACCTTCTCGCTCACCGGCTCGGTCGGCTCGGTCGACTCGGTCGGTTCGGTAGTGGGCTTCGACTTCGGCGCGGCCGAAGGGGTGATGCCCGCGGCGGCGAACGCACCGCCACCACCGGTGGTGCCGAACTCGTACGCGCTCTCGGCGTGCTCGGCGTTGTCGATGCCCTCGACCTCGGCCTCGGGGCTGACCCGGAACCCGATGGTCTTCTCGATCACGAGGCCGATGACGTACGCGACCACGAACGAGTAGGCCATCACGGCGACCACACCGAGGGCCTGCAGACCCAGCAGGGTGATGCCACCGCCGTAGAGCAGTCCGGCGTTGCCCTCACCGGCCAGCACCTCGACGGCCAGGAAGCCGATGAGCAGCGAACCGATGACGCCGCCGACCATGTGCACGGCCACCACGTCGAGCGAGTCGTCGTACTTGAACCTGTACTTGAGTCCCACGCAGAGCGCGCAGACCGCACCGGCGATCAGGCCGAGGGCGATCGCACCCAGCGGCTCCAGGAAGGCACAGGCCGGGGTGATACCGACCAGGCCGGCGATGGCACCGGAGGCGGCACCGAGGGTGGTCGGCTTGCCGTCGCGGAACCACTCGACGACGATCCAGCCGAGCACTGCGGCGGCGGTCGCCACCTGGGTGTTGATCAGCGAGACGGCGGCGGCACCGTCGGCCGCACCGGCCGAACCGGCGTTGAATCCGAACCAGCCGAACCAGAGCAGCGCCGCACCCAGCAGCACCATCGGTAGGTTGTGCGGCTTGAACTTGTCCTTCGGCCAGCCGACACGGCGACCGAGCACCAGCGCCAGGGCGAGTGCGGCGGCACCGGCGTTGATGTGCACTGCGGTGCCACCGGCGAAGTCGAGCACGCCCAACTCGCCGATCCAGCCACCGCCCCAGACCCAGTGCGCGACCGGGAAGTAGACCAGGGTGGCCCAGAGGCCGGCGAAGAGCAGCCACGGGCCGAACTTGGCCCGGTCGGCGATCGCGCCGCTGATCAGCGCGACGGTGATCACGGCGAACATCAGTTGGAAGCCGGCGAACAGCAGGTCGGGAATGCCGCCCTCGGTGCCGCTCTCCAGCATGCCCCGCAGACCGGCGGCCTTGAGATCACCGGTGATCCCGCCGATGTCGCCACTGAAGGCGATGCTGTAGCCGTAGAACACCCACAACAGGCTGACCACGCCGATCGCGCCGAAGCTCATCATCATCATGTTGAGCACCGACGTGGAACGCGTCATGCCGCCGTAGAACAGCGCCAGGCCGGGGGTCATGAGCAACACCAGCGCGGCGGAAGTCAAAATCCAGGCGGTGGCACCAGAATCTAGCTCGGGCACGCTGCCTCCTCTCGGTAGTTTCCCTCCCTCCCGGCATCGCGCAGCATCGCCCGTCGCCGGTTGGCCGGAACTCTGTCCGTCTGCTGTTTCACGGAACGTCCCCGGTCGATTTCCGAACCGTGACGACTTGTTTCCAGCGTGTGAAGAACGCCGTCCCGTCGGCGGGACGGCGGAGGCCGGTGGGCCGGTCGGTTGAGGCCGGGGTCGACCCGGCTGACCAGCGGATCGGCGATACGGCTGACGCTTCGCACCGAGGCGACAGCCCACCGTGACCGCCCGATGCCCTCGACCGACGGCACGACACCCCCGACCGACGAGCCGGACCGGAGCGGCGAGACCGGGCCAAGCCGGACGAGACCGGACCGGGCCAGGGCGAGGACGGACCGGGCACCCGAACGGCCGAGACCGGCCCCGCTCGGGCGCGGCCGGTCTCGGTGGGGTGGGCTCGGGAGCCCGGCCTGCTCAGCGCAGGGCGTGCTCCAGGGCGTGCCGCTCGTAGTCGAGCAGCCGCAGGTCCCGCATCGGGCGACGCAGCGAACCCTTGCGCACGATCCGGACGAAGGCGGGCTCACCGGCGGCGGCCATCCGGCGGATGCCCTCCACGTGGTCCACGATCCGCTTGCGGATCGTGCGGATGAGGCGGTGGCGGTCCCGGGGGATCAGTCCGTACGCGTCGGCGAAGAGCCGCAGTCGACGGGGGCGGTCCGGGCGTTTCCAGCCCAGCGTGATGGAGTCCCGGTCGGAGAAGATCGGCACCCAGGTCCACGCCGCGTACGCCACGTCGTAGATCCGGGCCCCCGGCGAGGCGAGGTCGAAGTCGATCAGCCCGAGGGTCCCGTCCGGCCGCCAGATGACGTTGTGCGGAGCGGCGTCGTGGTGACAGATCACCTCGGTGTCCGGCGGGGGCGGGCCGAACGAGCGCCACACCGCGCCGGGCGGCGGGACGAAACCGTACTGGGCGTCGTGGAACATCCGCAGCATGGTCGCCACGGTGACCAGGGCCTCGTCGGTGACCCAGTGGGAGGCGAGCGGGTACTCCCCGCACTCCCCCTCCAGGTACGACAGGACCTCCCGGTTGCGTTCGTCCATGCCGAGGGCCCGGGGTGCGCCGGTGAAGCCGACGTACTCCAGGTGGCGGAGCAGCCCGTGCACCGCCGGGGTCCACGGGCCGGCGTTGCGGCGCACAGTGTCGCCGACCCGGACCACGGTGCTGACGTTCCCGCCGTGCAGCGGGATCTCCTGCGAAGTCACGTACGGTCTCCCGAGGCCCGGCGCCGCGTGACGGGGATCCCGCCAGCCGGCGTAGGTGCGATCGTCGGTGGTCACCGAGGTTACGCGTCCCGGGCCAACGGCTCGGTGCCGAGGAGGGCGTCGACGAACTGTGCCGGGTCGAACGGCGCGAGGTCGTCCGGCCCCTCGCCGAGTCCGACCAGCTTGACGGGGATGCCGAGCTTGCGTTGCACGGCGATCACGATCCCGCCCTTGGCGGTGCCGTCGAGCTTGGTGAGCACCACCCCGGTGACGTTCACCACCTCGGTGAAGACCCGGGCCTGCTCCAGGCCGTTCTGCCCGGTGGTGGCGTCCAGGATCAGCAGGGTCTCGTCGATCGGGCCGTGCTTCTCCACCACCCGCTTGACCTTGCCCAGCTCGTCCATCAGGCCGATCTTGTTCTGCAACCGGCCGGCGGTGTCGATCAGCACCGTGTCGGTGTCCGCCTCGATGCCCCGGCGGACCGCGTCGAAGGCGACGCTGGCCGGGTCGGCCCCCTCCGGTCCGCGTACCGTCTCGGCGCCCACCCGGCCGCCCCAGGTCTCCAGCTGGTCGGCGGCGGCGGCCCGGAAGGTGTCGGCCGCCCCGAGGGTGACCGAGCGTCCGTCGGCGACCAGGACCCGGGCGATCTTGCCGCAGGTGGTGGTCTTGCCTGCGCCGTTGACCCCGACGACGAGCAGCACCGCCGGGACGCCCTCCTTGCCGGTGGTGCGCAACGACCGGTCCAGGTCCGGGTCGAGGGCGTTGACGAGTTCGGCGGCGAGCAGGGCCCGCAGCTCGGTGGCCGAACGGGTGCCGAGGACCCGGGTCCGCTCCCGCAGCCGGTCGACGATCTCCCGGGTGGCGTCGATGCCGACGTCGGCGGTGATCAGGCTGTCCTCGATCTCCTCCCAGGCGTCCTCGTCCAGGTGGTCCCGGCTGAGCAGGCCGAGCAGCCCCCGACCGAAGGCGTTCTGGGAGCGGGACAGCCGGGAACGCAGCCGGATCAACCGGCCGGCGGTCGGCTCGGGCACCTCCAGGGTGGGGGGCGGGGCCTCCAGCACCGGCGGGGGCTCCACCAGGACCCCGGTGGACAGGTCGCCCTCGGGCGCCTCGACCGGTGGTGCGGTCGGTTCCTGCACGCGGGTGTCGACCTGCGGCTGCGGAGGCTCCTGCCGACGCCGCAGCCGAGGCACCACCAGACCGATGCCGCCGAGGACCAGCACACCGAGCAGTGCGAGGGCGATGAGGACGTATTCCGTCATACCGAAATCCTGTCAGATGTCGGCGCGGTCGTCGCACCGACCGCACCCGGCGCGCGGACCACCGGCGGTTCGCCACCTGAACCACAGGGTGGCGGAGCCCTCCCACAGGTAGAAAGATGAGAGATCGTTTCCCTCCCGAGGAGTCCGCATGCCCGAGTCCCGCCTCCTCATCGGTCCGTTGCTCCGACGGGTCGTCGGCACGCGGGCGACCGTCTGGGTGGAGACCGACGCTCCCGCAGTGGTCACCGTCCGCACCCCCGGTGCGGCGGGCGGCACCGCCACCACCTTCAGCGCGTACGACCACCACTACGCGCTGGTGGTGGTGGAGGGACTGACCCCGGACAGCGTCACCCCGTACGAGGTCCTCGTCGACGACGAGCTGGTCTGGCCGACGCCTGACGACCCGTACCCGGCCAGCGTGATCCGGACCCGGGCGACCGACGACCGGGAGCAGCCGGTCCGGCTGACCTTCGGCTCGTGCCGGGAGACGACCCAGCACGCGACCACCCGTCGACTCCCCCCGGACGCCCTCGACGCGTACGCCCGGCGGTCGATCGCTTCGGGTGACCCGTCCGACCTGCCCGACCTGCTGGTGCTCCTCGGCGACCAGGTGTACGCCGACAACACCTCGCCGACAGTCAAGCGGCTGCTCAAGCGGCGTCGACGTCGCCCCGAGGACGCCCCCGTCGACCAGGTGGTGAGCTTCGACGAGTACACCAAGCTCTACCTGGAGTCGTGGCGTGATCCGGAGATCCGTTGGCTGCTCTCCACCACCCCCTCGGTGATGATCTTCGACGACCACGAGATCATCGACGACTGGAACACCTCCGCCTCCTGGCGGGCGGACATGCGGCAGGAGCCCTGGTGGGCGGAGCGGATCGGCAGCGGGCTCGCCTCGTACTGGGTCTACCAGCACCTGGGGAACCTGTCACCGGACGAGATCGCCGCCGACCCGGTCTACACCGACGTGGTCGCCGCCGGGGACGCCACCGAGGTGCTGCGGGAGTTCGGCAGCCGGGTCGACACCGAGTCCGACGTGGCGCACGATCCCGAGCGCTGGCGGGCCGTGCAGTACCCGTGGAGCTACGCGCTCGACCTGGGCCGGACCCGGCTGGTCATGCTCGACACCCGGTGCAGCCGGGTCGTCCAGCCGGGCAACCGGGCGATGCTCCCCGGCGGCGAGTGGTCGTGGTTCGTCGACCAGGCCCACGGCGACTACGACCACCTGGTGGTGGGCTCCTCGCTGCCGTGGCTGCTGCCGCCGGGCATCCACCACGTCGAGGCCTGGAACGAGCGGCTGGCCGACTCGGCGCGACCCTGGGTGGCCGGGCTGGGCGAGAAGCTGCGCCGGGCCCTGGACCTGGAGCACTGGGCGGCGTTCCATCGTTCGTTCACCGCGTTGGGCGAGGTCTTCGCCCGGCTCGGCAGTGGCCGCCGCAACGAGCCGGGCGACCGGGTGGGGGCCGGTCCGGCGTACCCGGCACCCGCCTCGATCAGCGTGCTCGGCGGTGACGTGCACCACTCGTACGTGGCGCGGGCCAGCTTCGCCGACCCGGCCGTCCGGACCCCGGTGCACCAGCTCACCTGCTCGCCCATCCACAACCAGGTGCCGGCCGGGATGCGCCCGTTGATGCGGCTGGGTTGGGCGGCCGGACCGGCGTCGGCCACCCGCGCCCTGGCCCGCTCCGCCGGGGTACGCCGCCCGAACGTGCGCTGGCGCAAGCTGGCCGGCCCGTACTTCGGCAACGCGGTGGCGACCCTGACGCACCGGGGCCGGGCCGCCGAGGTGACGATCGAGGGCACCTCCAGCGACGGGCACCTGCGCCCGGTGGCCCACCACCGGCTCACCGGCTGAACGACAGCGAAGAGGCCCCGGTCGTCGCCGCCGGTGGCACCGGTCGACCGAGCACCACGGGGCGGGCGACGGCCGTACCCTGGCTCGGATGGACGAGGAGCTGCCGGAGCCGGTGCGGGCGGTCGAGCACGAGCTGACCGCGCTGCTGCGCCGGTCCCGGGCGATCTCCCTGGAGATCGCCCGGGAGGTGCACCCCGAGATCGAGCCGAACGCCTACGGTCTGCTGCTCTGGCTGCGGCGGTGCGGGTCGACCCGGCTCACCGAGCTGGCCACCCGCCTCGGGGTCGGCAAGGGGACGCTGAGTCGACAGATCCAGGCCCTGGAGGTGCTCGGTCTGGTCCGCCGGGACCCCGACCCGACGGATCGGCGTGCCTGGCAGCTCAGCCTGACCGAGGAGGGGCAGCGCCGCTTCGACGCCGCCCGGTCCTCCCGGTTGGACCAGATCTGGCGGGCCCTGGAGGACTGGCCCGCGCAGGATCTGGCGGACCTGGCCCGGCTGCTGAGCCGGTTCAACGACACCTGGGGGTGAACCGTCGTGCCGCCCGGGGGTGGTCGGACGATCGTGAGACTGATCTGCGTCACGTCAGGTTGTTGCTTCAGGCAACCAAGTCGTACGGTGGCTTCGGCACGCGATCACGAAACCCCTGCGGAGGCGAACCACGATGACCCAGGCGAGCGCCTCCGGCAGGACGACGACGGTCCCGATGACCCACCGGCAGATCCTGGAGGCGCTCTCCGGGCTCCTGCTGGGGATGTTCGTCGCCATCCTCTCCTCCACCGTCGTGACGAACGCCCTGCCCCGGATCATCACCGAACTGCACGGCGGGCAGTCCGCGTACACCTGGGTGGTCACCTCGGCCCTGCTGGCCACGACCGCGACCACCCCCATCTGGGGCAAGCTCGCCGACCTGACCAACAAGAAGATGCTCGTCCAGCTGGCCCTGCTGATCTACGTGCTCGGGTCGGTGCTGGCCGGGCTCTCCCAGAGCACCGGGCAGCTGATCGCCTGCCGGGTCCTCCAGGGCATCGGCGCCGGCGGGCTGACCGCGCTGGCCCAGGTGGTCATGGCCACGATGATCGCGCCCCGCGAGCGCGGCCGGTACAGCGGCTACCTGGGTGCGGTGATGGCGGTGGCCACCATCGGCGGCCCGCTGGTCGGCGGCCTGATCGTGGACACGTCGTGGCTCGGCTGGCGGTGGTGCTTCTACGTCGGGGTGCCCTTCGCCCTGGCCGCCCTGGTGGTCCTGCAACGAACCCTGCACCTGCCGGTGGTCCGCCGCCCCGTCCGCGTCGACTGGCTCGGCGCCACCCTGATCACCGCCGCCGTCTCCACACTGCTGATCTGGGTCACCTTCGCCGGTGACCGGTTCGCCTGGTTCTCCGTACCGACACTGGTCATGGTGCTCGGCGCCCTGCTGCTCGGCACCCTCGCTGTCGTCGTGGAGTTCCGGGCCGCCGAACCTGTCATCCCGCCCCGGCTGTTCCGCTCCCGGACCATCACCCTGGCCACCGTCGCCAGCATCGCTGTCGGTGTCGGCATGTTCGGCGTATCGATCTTCCTCGGCCAGTACTTCCAGATCAGTCGAGGGCAGTCCCCCACCGTCGCCGGCCTGATGACCCTGCCGTTGATCCTGGGACTGCTGGTCTCCTCCACCGTCGTCGGCCAGGTGATCAGCCGGACCGGTCGGTGGAAGCGCTACCTGGTCGCCGGCTCCGCGCTGCTCACGGTCGGCTTCGCCCTGATGGGTACGCTCCGCGCCGACACCAGCCTCGTGCTGCTCGGCGTCTACATGACGCTGATCGGGGTCGGACTCGGGCTGACGATGCAGAACCTGGTCCTCGTGGTGCAGAACGCCGTCGACCCACACGAACTCGGAGCGGCCAGCTCGCTCGTGGTCTTCTTCCGCACCCTCGGTGGCGCGATCGGCGTCTCCGCCCTCGGCGCGCTGCTGTCGCACCGGGTCGACGGCTACCTGACCGACGGACTCACCCGACTCGGCGCCCCGGCCGGCAGCACCGGTGACGGCGGGCTGCCCGACGTCCGCGCGCTTCCCGGGCCGATCCGGGCCGTCGTGGAGAGCGCGTACGGCCACGGCGCGGCCGACGTCTTCCTGACCGCCGCCCCCTTCGCCCTGATCGCCCTGATCGCCGTCTGCTTCCTCCGGGAGGAGCCGTTGCGCCTGCACAACGCGATGCCGAGCGAGCCCGATCCGAGCGAGCCCCAGCCGCGTCGCCTACCGGGCGGGGAACCGGTGGCCGCCCCGGCAGCGGTCACCGTCGGCCGCGCCAACGCCCCGACGGTGACCCCGACCAAGCTCCCGGCGCCCAGCGCGGGGGCACCACGATGAGCGCCGACGTGTCGGGCAGCGCCCCGGCCGGTGGGGTCGGTGCCGGAGGCGCTGCCCTCCCCGTCAGGTGGCGAGGGCGGCGCGGACGTACCGCAGCCCCTCCGTGCCGGTCCAGCGGTACGCGGACAGACCGGCGGCACGGGCCCCGCTGATCGCCCGGTCCTCGTCGTCGACCAGGAGCACCCGCGACGGCGTGGTCTTCAGGGCTTCGCAGGCGGCCTCGAAGTACTCCTTCGCCGGTTTGTTGAATCCGACCACCGAGGAGTTGACCACCACGTCCACCTCCCCGACCAGCCCGAGCGCCGCCAGGTCGGTGTCGAGCTGGTCGGTGGCGTTGGTGGCGAGCCCGACAGTGATCCCGGCGGCCCGGACCTCCCTGACGAAGTCCAGCACCTGGGAGTCCACCTCGCCCCGGTAGCGCTGCCACTGCTCGACCGCCGCCCGGGCCCGCTCCGGGCCGCCCGCCGACGGGGTGAGCGCGTCGGCCACGCTGGTCATCCACTCGGCGTGGCTGATCTGCCCGGTGAGCACCGGCTGGAGCCGCCCCCAGTGCATGGCGATCTCGGCGAGCACCCCGTCGGAGAGGCCGTACTCGCGTTCCACCCCGGCCGCGACCGCCGGGTCCCAGCGCCGCAGCACCCCGTCGAAGTCCAGCAGGAGTGCCGTCGCGCGTTCCCGAGCCACTAGTCGTTCTCCTTCTCGCGGCCGTGCCGCTTGTCGTCGCCCCCCGACCCGGACGTGTCGTCGTCACGGCCCCGAACGGGGCGCGCACCGACGGCGGCCGGAGCGGGTTGCGGTTGTTCCCCCTCGGCCCGGTTGAGCCGTTGGCTGATCACCTGGGTCACGCCGCTGCGCATCGTCACCCCGTAGAGCGCGTCGGCGACCTCCATGGTCCGCTTCTGGTGCGTGATGACGATGAGCTGACTCTTCTCCCGCAGCTGGGCCATCAGGGTGATCAGGCGACCCAGGTTGACGTCGTCGAGGGCCGCCTCGACCTCGTCCATGATGTAGAACGGGCTGGGCCGGGCCCGGAAGATCGCCACCAGCATGGCCACGGCGGTCAGCGACCGTTCCCCGCCGGAGAGCAGCGAGAGCCGCTTGATCTTCTTCCCCGGGGGGCGGGCCTCCACCTCCACGCCGGTGGTGAGCAGGTCGTCGGGTTCGGTGAGGATCAGCCGCCCCTCACCACCGGGGAACAGGACCGTGAAGACCTGCTCGAACTCCCGGGCGGTGTCGGCGAACGCGCTGGCGAAGACCTCCAGGATCCGTTCGTCGACGTCCTTGACCACTGTCAGCAGGTCCCTGCGGGTGGCCTTGAGATCCTCCAACTGCTCGGTGAGGAACTTGTAGCGCTCCTCCAGCGCGGCGAACTCCTCCAACGCCAGGGGGTTGACCTTGCCGAGCAGGGCAAGTTCCCGTTCCGCCTTGGCGGCCCGCTTCTCCTGCACGGGGCGCTCGTACCGGACCGGTTCGGGCACCGGCAGACCGTCCCGTTCGGCAGCCGTCACGTCGGCCTGGGTCGGCGGTACGGGCTGGTTCGGGCCGTACTCGCCGATCAGGGTCGGCACGTCCAGACCGAAGTCCTCGGCCGCCTTGACCTCCAACTGCTCGATCCGCATCCGCTGCTCGGCCCGGGCCACCTCGTCCCGGTGCACCTGGCTGGTCAGCCGGTCCAGCTCCGCGCCGAGCCGCTTCGCCGACCCGCGTACCTCGGAGAGTTCCGCCTCGCGGGCGGCCCGTTCGCGCGCCACGGCGTCGCGGTGTTCCTCGGCGCGCGAGGTGGAGACGGCGATCCGACCCAGTGCCTCGCGGGCGCCACCGGCTACCGCCTCGGCGATACCGGCATCCCGTGCCCGGGCCGCCCGGCGGGCCGCCGCCCG
>NZ_JBEPEQ010000126.1:0-14976 GCF_040300925.1 Micromonospora sp. NPDC000207 | reverse complement strand
GGTGGGCTCGGTCGTGCACCGAGCCCACCGCCGCCGGGAACCGGCCGGTCCGACCGGGAGCGGAGGGGGAGTTCACCCCGGTCCCGCCCAGGACGGTCAGGAGCTGCCGGACCCCTCGCGCGTCAGCGGCGCAGGGTCAGCAGACCCGGCCGGTAGGGCAGGCGACCGTAGTCGCCGCCGGAGCTGGGGTCACGTCCCTGGTAGAGCAGCTGCAGGTTGCAGGGGTCGACGGTCATGGTCTGGTCGGCGTTGGTGCGGATGAGTTCGCCGTGGCTGATGTCGTTGGTCCAGGTGGCACCGCTGTTGGCCTTGCCGGCGAAGGGGTTGCTCTCGGAGGCGGCCTGCGGGGTCCAGGTACCGCCCAGGCTGGTGGCGGTGAAGGAGCGGAAGTAGCGGCCCTGCGCACCGATGGCCTCGACGAGCATGAGGTACCGGTTCTCGCCCTGGAGCTTGTAGACCTGGACCCCTTCGAACAGGTTGTTCGTGGTGTCGGTCATGATCGTGGTGTAGTTCGAGCCGAAGCTGCCCGGGAAGTTGCCGATGGGCATGCTGGCCCGGTAGATCCGGCCGTTGTCCCCGGCGAAGAACAGGTACATGTTCGTGCCGTCACCGATGAGGGCCTGGTCGATCGGCCCGGTGCCGGAGTTGGAGATGCTTCCGGTGAAGAGGGTCTGCGCCGACGACCACGAGTTCACGTTCGTGGGGTCGCTCGACGTCCGGTAGGAGAAGGCGGGCCCACCCCACTGGTACGCGAGCACCCACGTGTTCTTCGGGGCGAAGTAGAAGAGGCTGGGCGCGACGGCGGCGAACGGCATCTGGTTCTGGCCGGCCGAGCCCATCTCGGACCAGTTCGTGAAGAGGCCGAAGTTCATCGACCCCCAGGTGGTGCCGGTGTCGTGGGTGGTGGCGTAGACAAGCTGCCTGCCGTTGTACGGGGCGTGGGTGAAGTCCTTCAGCGAGACCCATCCCGATCTCGGCTGGGCCAGCGGACCCGTCGAGTTCCAGCGGTACGTCGAGGGCAGCCCGCAGGTGCCGCCGGGTGGGGTCGTCGGCGGGGTGGTGGGGGTGGTCCCACCGTCGACCCGGACGAGTTGCCACTGCTGGTTGGTGCCGTTCCAGTCGTCGTACTGCACGATGTTGGCACCGTCGGCGGTGGAGGCGCCCTGGACCTCGACGGCCCTGTTGCTGTTGCGGTTGATCAGCCGGACGTGGCCGCCGTCCGAGTCCGCGAGGCGGAACTGCTGGTTGGCGCCGTTGCTGTCGGACCACTGGACGATGCCCGCGCCGTTGGCCGTCGACCAGTTGTAGACGTCGAGCACCTTGCCGGACAGGCGTGACTTCAGCCGGTAGTAGCCGCCCCCGGAGTCGACGAACTGCCACTGCTGCTGGTTGCCGTTGTTGCGGGGCCACTGGGTGATCCGCGCACCGTCGGTGGTGGCGAGGTTGTACACGTCCAGCGCCTTGCCGCTGTTGCGGTTGACCAGCACGTACCAGGCGCTGGTGTCGACCGTCGCCGCGGAGGCGGGCGTCGACACCACCGCGACGGCGACCCCACCGGTCAGGACCGTCGCTGCGCCGACGGCCAGGATCCGCGGCAGCCACCCGCGCCGCCGCGATCGCGGTGCGAGTGACGAGAACATCCCTGTAACAGGCATATCTCCTCTTTCTCGATCGAGAGTCGAGCGGTGCGCCCGATGCGGGGCGTGCCGCGAGGGAAGGGCCGGGCGTGAGGGGGGTGCTGTTACCGATCACACGGCGTACGTTTGCCCCGACGCACGCCCGACCCAAGGTCCGACGACACAGGCTTGCCCGGAAAGCCGCAGAAATCGACGTCCTTGACTATCGACTGTGAACGATAACAATCCGTTCGTCAAGTCGTGACCGCAGCGACATCTGCCCGGAACACATGGCGCCTCCCCGTACGCGACGACGCCGAAGGCCGGGCGACACGAGGTGTCGCCCGGCCTTCGGCGCGGTGGTGGTGCAGGGTCGGTCACTGACCCATGACGAGGTCCATCACCTCACTGCGGAGTTTGCCGAACAGCGGTTCCTGCTTGGTGAGGATCTGGTCGCGGTCGCGGGGCAGCTCCACGTCGACGTTCGCCTTCACCGTCGACGGCCCCTTGCTGAGCACCACCACCCGGTCCGAGAGGTAGACCGCCTCGTCGATGTCGTGGGTGATGAACAGGACCGACTTGTTCCACTCCCGCCACACCCGGAGGGTGAGGTCCTCCAGGCTGATCCGGGTCTGCGCGTCGACGGAGGCGAACGGCTCGTCCATCAACAGGATCTTCGGCTTGTTGATCAGCGCCCGCGCGATGGCCACCCGCTGCTGCATGCCGCCCGACAACTGCCACGGGTACTTGCCGATCACCGACCGGGGCAGCCCGACCGCCTCCAGCAGGCTGTCCACCGCACTGGCCACACTGGCGCGGCTCGCCCCGGTCCGCCGCATCGGCAGTCCGATGTTCCGTTCGACGGTGAGCCACGGGAACAGCGACCTGCTGTAGTCCTGGAACACGATCGCCATGTCCTCGGACGGGCCGTCACCGATGGGCGTGCCGAACGTGCGGACCTGGCCGCCGCTGGGTCGTAGCAGTCCGGAGATGCAGTTGAGCAACGTGGTCTTGCCACTGCCCGACGGCCCCACGATGGACACGAACTCACCGGCGTCGACGTGCAGGTCCACCTTCTCGATGGCCAGATGGTCGACTCCGTTGGTGGTGTACGTCTTGGTGAGCCCCTCCACGACCAGCGCGGCCGAATCGGTTCCCGCGTCGCTCATCTCTATCTCCCTACCGTCGGCCGCCCGCGGAGCGCCCATCGCTCGTACAGGCCGAAGAGTGCGTTGAAAAGGATGCCGATCGCGCACGCCATCACCACGCCGGCGAACATCTTGGGGGTGTCGAACCGGTACTGCTGGAGCAGGATCTGGTAGCCGACCCCGGAGGTGGAGGCGTACAGCTCGGAGCTGACCATCAGGACGACGGCGATGCCCAGGCTGACCCGCGCGCCGGTCAGGATGCGCGGCAGTGCCGCGGGGAGCACGACGAACCGGTACCTGTCGACGCGCCGCAGACCGATCGCCCGCGCGCTGTTGAGGGACAGTCGGTCGACCCCGGCCACCCCGTCCATCGCGTTGAAGATGACCGGCCAGATCGAGCCGAACGCGATGACGAAGATCGGCATCCGGTCGTTGATCCCGAGCAGCACGATCGCGATCGGGATGAGCACCACCGCCGGTGTGGCGACGCCGAGCCGGACGATCGGTGCGAACAGCCACTCCAGGCGTCGGCTCCGCCCCAACGCCACTCCGACGACGACACCCACCACCACCGCGAGGGCGTAGCCGATGGCGAGCCGGAACATGCTCGATCCGACGTCCGCGACGAACTCGTCGGAGGCGAAGAGCCGGTGTGCCGGTCCGCTCCACCACAGGTCGAGGAAGGCGCCGGCGACCCGGCTCGGCGGCGGGGTGAACGAGGAGTCCCGCCACCGCAGCAGCACCTCGGCCACGAGCACCAACGCGGCCACGAGCCATACGTAGGAGACAACTCTGACGATGATCCTGCGCACTGTCTACTCCTGTGTCGACGGGCGCCAGCGGATGAGGCGTCGCTCGGTCAGTTGGGCAGCGATGTTGAGCACCATGCCGGTGATGCTCACCGCCAGCACCCCTGCGTAGACGGAGTCGGCCCGTTGCGCCTCCTGGTAGCTGACCAGCACCGTGCCGACGCCGGTGGTGGCCCCGAGCAGCTCCGCGCTCAGGGTCACCACGAACGCGATGCCGGTGGCGACCCGGATGCCGGTCACCACGTACGGCAGGGTGGTCGGCAGGAGCACCCGGCGCATCGTCTCCAGGCGGCCGAACTTCAGCGCCTGGGCGACCTTCAGGGCGAGGGGTTCGACGCTGCGTACGCCGTAGATGGTGTTGACCAGGATGATCCAGAAGACCGAGAAGGTCACCACCGAGATCTTCATCTGCGGGCCCAGGCCGATGAGCACGATCGCCACCGGGATCAGGGTCACGACGGGCATCGCCCGTCCGATGTCGATCACCAGGGAACTGGCCCGGGCCAGCGGCTCGACGTACCCGATCAGCAGTCCCAGCGGGATGCTGATGGCGGCCGCGAGACCGAGGCTGACCGCCCAGGTGGCGAGGGTGTCGAGGTATTCACGGACGAAGTCGGCGTCGTTGAGCAGGCCCCAGAACGCCTGGGCGACAGCGGCCGGGCTCGGCAGCCCGGACGCGGGTACCACCTCGGCCCACACGACGGCGGCCCAGCCGGTGACCAGGAGACCGAGGCCTGCCGCTCCCCAGATCACCGGCTGTCCGCGACGAAGCCCGTTGCGGAGGGCGCCCATCACGCTCGCTCGTAGATCAGGCCGGACGTGTCCACCTTCTGGCTGATCGCACCGAACTCGTACGCGATGTCGGCCATGGTCTGCAACGCCGAGGCGTCCACCTCGCTGGACAGCTCCTCGAACTGGCTGGCCCGGATCGCCTCCACCGTGGTCTTGCCGAACTCGGCGGCCATGGCCTGCCACTCCGCCTCGTTGGCCGGGTCCTTGATCTGGCTGATCGACTCGTCCATGGCGGCCCGGAACTTCTCGATCCGGTCGCCGTTCTCGGCGACGAACTTCTCCGACGCGACGTAGTTGGCGTAGTTGATCCGCCCCTGGACGTCGGCGTACGGCTCACCGAGCCAGACGGCCCCGCCGTTGCGGACGAGGGTCTGTCCGATCGCCCCGCTGGCGTTGATCGCGTCCACCGCGCCGCCCTCCAGGGAGGTGGCCATCTGGGCGCTCGGGATGTTCACGTATTTGATCTTCGTGTCGTCGCAGCCGGCCTTGCGGACGGCGGCGCTGGTGTAGACCTGGCCGGGGCCGTTGAGCTCGGTGACACCGACGGTCTTGCCCACTAGGTCGCAGTAGGCCTTCGCCCCGCTCTTGGTGGAGGCGAACACCCCTCGGCTGCGCTCCGGGTCCGGCGGCGTGGGGTTGAAGTACGCCCCCATCACGATCTTGACCTTCACGCCCTGCGAGGCGGCCACGATGGCACCCCAGCCGCCGGAGAAGGCCAGGTCGACCTGGCCGGAGTCGGCTGCGGCGACAGCCGAGGCGGCGGAGGCGAGGGTGACCGGCTCGACGGCGATGCCGTGCTTGGCGAAGATCCCCTTGTTCAGCGCCCAGACCAGGGCGATCTCGTTGGGGAAGCCGATCTGGGTGACCTTGAGGGGCGGTCCCAACGAGTCGTCGGTGGCCCCGGCCGATCCTCCGTCGGAGAAACAGCCGGAGAGCACGAGCACGCTTGCGGTGGCCAGGGCGACGGCCAGGCGTCCCCGCCTGATCAGTCCGCCGCCGCGACGGCGACGGTACGGGGCACGATCCCGCCTTCGGTCGGTTCCTTCGGCAGCCCGATCTCCCGATGCTGTGTGCGCCTCGGAGTCCACAATGAAAACCATGGGGATGTCCTCCATTGAGTTGACAGGCATCCCGAGCAGGCGGCAGATCCAGCCCGCGCGGAAGTCGTCGACGACGCGGACGTCGGCCGGGCTATCGGCTGACGGTGATCCGCGTGCGGTGACGAGTCACCTGGTGGGTTGTGAGAAGGGTGCGGCGGTGCCCGGTCGGGTCGGCCCGATCGGACCTTCTGGGGGACGCGGGTCAGTGGCGCCAGGACAGTGCGACGGGCAGGGGGTGCCTGCGCCTCGGTCACGGGCACGAGGGGGATTGGCGGCCGTGCCGACGGTTGATCAACGCTTAACAGGTTGGTCGAAATCCTCTGTGCGAGATGCCATCTTGTCAAGTGATGCACCAGCGGGGTTTCCGTCATGGTGCGCGGGCGGTCGGCGACTCGGCTGACCAGCGCAACACCTGCTCCCGCGCGGACGCGCGGGATGCCTCTTTCCGCTGGCGCAGCAAGGCTCCGAACGGCACTTCCCGGCGGTCTTCCGGTGTCGAATTTCGTCCCCTGGTGGCTCTCCCGGGAAGGGTTGACAGCACATCAAGGATGGGTAACTCTGTCGCTATCCGAGATGGCGTCTCTCGTGTTGAAACTGGGCGGCTGGGTCGACGACCCGCACGAGCACCACCGCGACCCGGGACGCAGGAGACTGGCGAACGAACAGTGAGGTTCAGCCCGTGACCAACCCGCAGGACGTTGACGTGAAGATCACCGGCGAGTTCGAGCCGGGGTTCGACCAGATCCTCACCCCGGAGGCGGTGGCGTTCGTCGCCGAACTGCACCGCCGTTTCGGTGCCCGCCGCGACGAACTCATGGCGCTGCGCGTCGCCCGGCAGGCCGAGATCGACGCCGGCAACGGTCTCGACTTCCTGCCCGAGACCGCGCACGTGCGTGAGGGTGACTGGCGTGTCGCACCCCCGGCGCCGGGCCTGGTCGACCGACGGGCCGAGATCACCGGCCCGACCGACCGGAAGATGACGATCAACGCGCTGAACTCCGGTGCCAAGGTCTGGCTGGCCGACTTCGAGGACGCCATCACGCCGACCTGGAGCAACGTCGTCTCCGGGCAGATCAACCTCAGGGACGCACTGGACCGCAACATCGACTTCAGCACCCCCGACGGGAAGTCGTACGCCCTCGGCGAGGAACTGGCCACCATCGTCGTGCGGCCTCGCGGCTGGCACCTGGCCGAGAAGCACTTCCTCGTCGACGGTCAGCCCGTCGCCGGTGCCCTTGTCGACTTCGGGCTCTACTTCTTCCACTGTGCCCAGCGGCAGATCGACGCGGGCAGGGGACCGTACTTCTACCTGCCCAAGCTCGAAAGCCACCTGGAAGCCCGGCTCTGGAACGACATCTTCGTCTGGGCCCAGCAGGAACGCGGCATCCCGCAGGGCACGATCCGGGCCACGGTGCTGATCGAGACCTACCCGGCGGCCTTCGAGATGGAGGAGATCCTCTACGAGCTGCGGGAGCACTCCGCCGGGTTGAACGCCGGCCGGTGGGACTACCTGTTCAGCATCATCAAGAAGTACCGCAACCACGGGGCGGACTTCGTCCTGCCCGACCGCAACTCGGTCACCATGACCGCGCCGTTCATGCAGGCGTACTGCGAACTCCTGGTGCGGACCTGCCACTCACGCGGCGCCCACGCCATCGGCGGCATGGCGGCCTTCATCCCCAGCCGCCGCGACGAACAGGTCAACGCCACCGCCTTCGCGAAGGTCCGGGAGGACAAGACCCGGGAGGCGACGATCGGGTTCGACGGTTCCTGGGTGGCGCACCCGGACCTCGTCCCGCTCTGCCGGGAGGTCTTCGACGGCTTCCTGACCGACAAGCCCAACCAGCTCGACCGCACCCGCGACGACGTCAAGGTCGACGCCGCGGCGCTGCTCGACGTGCGGTCCGCCGGCGGTGAGGTCACCGAGGCGGGGCTGCGCAACAACGTCAGCGCCGCTCTCCAGTACCTGGCGGCCTGGACCGGCGGGCTCGGCGCGGTCGCGATCTTCAACCTCATGGAGGACGCGGCCACCGCGGAGATCGCCCGGTCGCAGGTGTGGCAGTGGGTCCACAACGACATCGCCCTCGCCGACGGGCGCCCGATCACCCGGGACCTGGTCGAGCAGGTCATCGACGAGGAGATCGCCAAGGTCTCCGCCGCCCAGGGGTCGGCGTTCGACGCCGACAGCTACGCCACTGCCCGGGCACTCTTCGTCGAGGTGAGCCTGGCGGACGAGTTCGTCGAGTTCCTCACCCTGCCCGCGTACGAACGGATGCCGTGACGGTTCGCGGCGCACGACGCCCGGGCTTCCCGGCGTCGGGACGGAGAAGTACCCCAGACAACGGAAACGTCTTCACCGGACTGTCCTGAACAGTCACCGAGGAAAGGATCTGGTGTGGTCAAGGTTGTGGGTGGCCCAGCGGCATGGCGTGGGCCGGAGATCGTGGACAGTCCGGACTGGAAGATCGAACTGACCGACGCGCACGTGGCCGAGCTGATGGCGGCGCTGGCGGCGGTGGACCGGCCCGAGGTCGGGTTGCGGGACGTCACGAAGGAGAACTTCGTGCTGCCCACGCTCGCCGCAGTCCTGGAGGGGGTCGTCGACGAGCTGGTCGACGGTCGTGGCTTCGTCCTGGTGCGCGGAGTGCCGGTCGAGCGGCTGACCGAGCGGCAGGCCGAGCTGATGTACTGGGGGATCGGGCTCCACGTCGGCATCCCGATCCACCAGAAGAACGAGGACGACCTGCTCATCCACATCCGGGACCAGGGGGTCGACCGCAACGACCCGCTGGTGCGCGGATTCCAGACCAGCGCCCGGCTCGACTACCACGCCGACTCCTCGGACGTGGTGGGGTTGCTGTGTATCCGTCCGGCCATGTCCGGCGGGGTGAGCACCATCGTCAGCGCGGTCGCCGTCCACGACGAGATCGTGCGTCGCCGCCCCGACCTCGCCGAGGTGTTGTACGAGGACTGGTGGCACGACCGCAAGACCGGCAACGGCCCGGACAGCTTCTTCCAGTGCCCGATCTTCGGTCGCAACGAGGACGGCAAGATGTTCGCCCACTACGGTCGGGCCTACATCGAGTCGGCACCCCGGGGCGAGGGCGTACCCGACCTCACCCCGGCCCAGGTCGAGGCGATGGACCTGCTCGACGAACTGGACAACTCCGACCAGTTCGTGTTGAACATGAACTTCGCCCCCGGCGACATCCAGTTCCTCAACAACTACACGATCATGCACGCGCGGACCGACTACCAGGACCACCCGGAGCCGGAGCGCAAGCGCGACCTGATCCGGCTGTGGCTGGTCATCGACCGTGACCTCGGCCTTCCGCCGGCCTTCGACGCCGGCGGCATCGTCCCCAGGGCGGTCGCCCTGGCGAAGTGACACCAGGCTGAACACCACCACCACCGCAGCAGGGGTAGGGACTCCGACGAGAGTTCCTACCCCTGCTGCGTGTCGGTAGGTCCGGCCCTCGGCGAGCGGTGGGCGAGGCGTCGCTGATTCCTCGGCGTGACCGGTTCCGCACATCGGCGAGGTGATGGGGATCACGGTGCGGGATCGGGCCACTTTTGTTGTACGTTTGTACTTGTACAGACGTACAGGAGAGAGGTGGCAGCATGACGTCGCGAGCCGGCCGGCGACCCGCGCACGGGGACCACCGGTGACCCCCCGGAGGGACCCCGAGGGGCGTCGGCGGGCGATCGTCGAGGTCGCCGCGCAGGAGATGATCGCCAACGGCTACGCGGCGTTGACCCACCGGCGGGTGGCCGCAGCGGCGAACGTGCCGCTGGGCGCCACCACCTACTACTTCGACTCCCTGGACGATCTCCGCGCCGCCGCACTGGAGGTCGTCGCCGAGCAGACCGAACAGGAGCTGCGCCAGCTCGCCCGGGACGTCAGCGACCGGGGCGGGCGGCCGGAGGGGATCGCCGCGATGTTCACCGAGTACCTGAGCGACCGCGAGCGGCTCCAGGCCGAGAACCTGCTCTACTACGCCGGGGTGTACCAGCCCGAGCTGCGTCCGCTCGCCCGACGCTGGGTGCTGGGGGTGGCCGAGATCCTCGGCGACTACACCTCACCCGAGGCCGCCCTGGCCACTTCCGTCTACATGGACGGCGTCATCCTGCACGCCATGCTCAACGACCAGCCCATCGACGAACCGGCGCTGCGGATGGCCATCGCCGCGCTGATGGGCGCCGCCCCGAAGGACGACCAGTGAGTACGCCGCACACCTCCGACGCGCCGGGCGCTGTCGCCGCCGGCCTGTCCGCCCGCCGCCGGTGGGCCGCCCTGTCCGTCCTGGCGGTCAGCCTGCTGGTGGTGGTCATGGACATGACCATCCTCAACGTCGCCCTGCCCGACATCGCCGCGGCGACGTCGCCGACCGCCGCCCAGCAGCTGTGGATCGTCGACGTCTACTCCCTGGTCCTGGCCGGGCTCCTGGTGACAATGAGTACGCTGGGTGACCGGTGGGGCCGCAGGAGGATGCTCCTGCTCGGATTCTCGATCTTCGGCGGGGCCTCCCTGCTCATCCTGGTGGCCGAGTCGGCGTCGGCGGTGATCGCCGTACGGGCCCTGCTCGGCGTCGGCGGAGCGATGATCATGCCGGCCACCCTGTCGATGATCCGTAGCCTCTTCACCGACCCCGCCGAACGGGCCAGGGCCCTGGGCATCTGGGCGGCGGTGGCGTCGCTGGGCGCGGCGGTGGGACCGATCGTGGGCGGCGTACTGCTGGAGAACTTCTCCTGGCACGCGGCGTTCCTGCTGAACGTCCCGTTGATGGCCGCCGCCGTCGTGGCGAGCGTCCTCCTGCTTCCCGAGGCGCGCAACCCGTTCCCCGGCCGGTGGGACGCGCCGGGCACGGTGCTGTCGATCGCCGGGATGGCCGCCCTGGTGTGGAGCATCAAACGGATCACCAAGGAGGGACCGACCGACGTCCTGGGACTGGTGGCGTTGGCGGCGGGTCTGGTCCTGCTGGTCTGGTTCGTGCGGCGGTGCCTGCGCAGCGACTCGCCGCTGCTGCGGGTACGCCTGTTCGCAGTTCCCTCGTTCACCGCCGGGACGTTGGCGGCGCTGTTCACCATGCTGGCCATGGGGTCGGCACTGCTCCTCGCGGCGCAGTGGCTCCAACTGGTGCAGGGGATGTCGCCCCTGCGCGCCGGGATCGGGTTGCTGCCGCTGGCCGTCGCCGCTGCGATCGTCTCCCCGATGGCGCCGGTGCTGGCGCAGCGGATCGGTGCCCGTACCGTCCTGGTGGGCGGGCTGGCGCTCGCGGCCCTGGGTTTCGCGGTCCTGACCCTCGCCCCGGAGCCGCTCACCTACCTCCCGGTCGCGATCTTCCTGGCCCTGCTCGGCGCGGGCATGGGTTCCCTGGCCATCGCCTCGGCGATCATCATGTCCGGGACACCGGCCGAGCACGCGGGAAGCGCCGCCGCGATCGAGGAGACCGCCTACGAGCTGGGTGCCGTCCTGGGCGTGGCTGTCCTGGGCAGCGCGGCGGCGGCCCTCTACCGTGCCGAACTCCCGGCCGCCGACCTCGCCGCCGCCGGTCTGGGGCCCCGCGAGGTGGCGACCGCGCAGGACTCACTGGGCGGGGCGCTGCACGTCCTGGCCGACTTGGGTCCGGCCGGTGCGGCAGCCGCCGCCCAGGCCCAGGCGGCCTTCACCGACGGTCTGGTGCTGGTCGGTGCCCTGGGCGCGGCGATCATGTTGGTCTCGGTGGTCGTGGTCTTCGCCCTCACCCCGAGGAACCTGGACGTGACGAAGGGCCACTGAGCCGTTTGACTTTGACACCGTGACAAGGTCTTCACTGGGTGCGGAGGTGGTTCCCATCGACACGGCCCCTGGCAACCCGCCAGACCCCCGACTGATCCAGGCGTTGCGCGCCGAGGAGTCCTCGACGCGACTGAAGGCCGCCCTGGCGGCCGGTACGCACCCACACCCCGACCTGCTGGAGGCGCTCGTCGCACGGTGTGGGGTGGAGCCGGACTTCTTCGTCCGCGACATGCTCACCTGGGCGTTGACCCGCCTTCCGGCGGCGCTCACGGTGCCCCGGCTGCGGGCCGAACTCGGCCGCGAACCCGCCCAGGCCCGCAGTCAGGCGTTGCACACCCTGTCCAAGATCAGGGACGGGAGCGCGTACCCGGCGATCACCCGTTCCCTGTTGCGTGACCCGGACGACGAGGTGGCCCGTGCCGCCTGGCGGGCCGCCGTCACCCTCGTCCCCGACGGGGAACGGGAGCGGCTGGCGGTGGAGCTGGCCTCGCAGCTCGGTCGGGGCGGACGTACCGTGCGGCTGAGCCTGAGCCGGGCCCTCGTCGACCTCGGGGAGGTGATCGAGCCGGTCCTGCGGGGACGACTCGACGCCGGGGACCCGACGGTGAGTGCCCACGCCCGCGCCACGGAGCTGCTGCTCCACGACCCGGAGGTCGGGTTCGACGAAGCCGTGGCGGAGGCGACGCGGATCGTCGCGCTCGGGCCGGGCCGGGGTGGGGCGCAGGCGTGCTGATCGGTGAGGTGGCGCGACGGTCGGGGGTGAGCACCCGGATGCTGCGGCACTACGACGCGCTCGGGCTGGTGCGCCCGACCGGGCGGACGACTGGTGGTTACCGGGAGTACTCCACCGAGGACATCCGTCGGATCTTCCACGTGGAGAGTCTGCGGTCCCTGGGGCTGTCGCTGCGTCAGATCGGCCGTGCCCTCGCCGATCCCGGGTTCACCCCGTCGGCCCTGTTGGGCGACCTCATCCGGTGGGCCGAGGACCGGCTGGAGCGGGAGCGGGAGCTGCTCGACCGGCTCCGGACCGTCGACGCCTCGGCCCCCTCGGGCTGGCAGGACGTGCTGCGCATCGTCGAACTGATGCACGGGCTCACCGCACCCAGTGCCGCGTCCCGCCAGCGAAGCGTCCTGACCTCGGCCGAGGAGGGGGTTCCCGCCGGGCTGCTGGCCGGGCAGGTCCTCGCCGAGTCCGACCCGCACGTCGCCGGGGCGCTGCGGTGGGCCCTGGCCCGGGCGGGGGACGAGGCGGTGGCGATCGTGGCGGCCGGTGTGTACGCCGAGGACGTCGAGGTCCGTCGCCGTGCCGTGCTGGCGGTCGCCGGGGTGCCCGGCGACGGGGTGACCCCGCCTCTGGTCGACGCCCTCGACGACGCGGACCCGGCGGTGCGCCGGTACGCCGCCGTCGCGGTGGGTGCCCGGGGTGGGACCGCCGCCGTGCCGATCCTCGTCGCCATGGTGGTCGAGGGTACGAACGACGTGGAGGCAGCCGAGACTCTCGGAACGCTGGCGTGGGAATCCCATGATGCGGACGTTGTGATGACCGCGTTGGTCGACGCGCTCGACGCCCACGTCACCGACCCCGAGGTCCGCAGGCGGCTGACCCAGGCGCTCGTCGAGATGCCGGGCACCGTCGCCCGGGACGTCCTGCGTAGATTGGCCGACGACGATGACCGGGCCGTCGCCCTCATCGCGTCGACCCAGGTGGCGAGGCTCGACGACCGTTCCCACCGGGACCCCGGTGACGCGGTGCCGTGAATGCTCCCACCCGCCCGGGCGTCGGCATCGTGAGGTGACCGGCCGACCGCAGCCCACCAGGCGGGACCCGCACCGGTCAGCCACCTGTCGGTCATTCGGACACGTCTGTCCACCTTGTGGTGGACCGGCCTGTCATGTCCTGGCCGACAGGAGATACCTTTCCATCCTGCGCCCACGGCAGCGGTCTCCACGGAAGGAATCCGATGGCTCCTGATCATCGACGCCCGGCCCGCGCCGACGAGGACCAGACGGGTGAGCCGGTCCGGTCCACGCCACCGCGTCCCCGACTGCGGCACGCCGACCCCGCCTGGCACCGTCGGCTCGGCTCCGCCCTGAACTGGGTGGGGGACCGGGTAGCCGTCGTCGGTGCGGACCCGGCCGGTGCGGTGGCCGCCGGGGCGGCCGGACTGCCGACCGAGCCGGGGGTCGTCACTGTGGTCAGCCCCCTCACCCGTGACGACGACTGGTCGGTAGTGGAGATGGTCCTGCCGATCGCGGTGCCCCCGGGCAGTCGGGCCCGTCTCGCGGTGGCCGACGCGGCGGGGAGGAAGCTCGCCGGTCGGCTCGCGCGGGAGTTGACGGCCACCGTCGACGCCCCGCAGGGGGATCTGCTGCTGGTCCCCGGCGGGTCGCTGTTCGCAGTGGACGGGTGGTGGCGACACACCGTCGACGGTGCGACCGCCGAGGTCGGCCGCCGCTGCCCACTACCGGACTGGGAGGGTGACCTCGACGCCCTCTGCGCCGACCCCGGCGACTCCCCCGAACTGACACTGGTTCCGGTTCCGGCGGGGATCTGGGCCTACCCCGCGCAGGGCGAGGCGTCGGCTCCGGAGTTGGACGACCCGGCCTACGACATCCCGATGGACGTCGCAGGCCCGGTGCTGGTGGTCGGTCGGCCCGGTCACCCCGAACCGACGGTGGCGGCGGTCGCCGCGCTGTTGGACCGGATCCCGCCGTCGGTGCGTCAGCGTCTGGTCCTGGTCCCGTACGGCGCTGCCACGGCGATGGTGGAGGCGGGGGCGGCGCTGGCCCGGGAGGCGGGGCACGAGGTGCACCTGCGCACCGGGCTGCCCGCGCTCACCCCCGACGGGCGGGCGGCCAGCCGGGTGGTCGACGGCACCGGGGTGGGAGCCGGTCTCGGGACCGGTCTGGTCCTGCCGCCGGTCGGACCGGCCAGCCCGACCGGACCGGTCCGGGGCCTGGACGGGTATCCCGTCGTCGAGGAGTACGTCTTCCGGCTCTCCGAACACTGGGTCGCCGAGGTGACGCAGTCCGGGCTGTGGGTGCGCCGGGCCGGACAGGAGACCGGGGCTCGGGTGGTACGCGGACACCGGTGGACCTTCGGTCGGGTGCGGATCTTCGTCGGCGTACCCGGGCAGCCCCCCGGCCACGACGTCCTGCCGGTCCTCGGGGCGCTGCTGGCCCGGATGCCTGCCGAGACGCGACGGCTGGTCGACCTCGTTCCCGACGAGGTGGCGGTCGCCGCTCCGACCGGCGACGACGCGTCGTCGGGGTCGACGGCGGACGAGGCGGGGCCGGTGGTCCAGCGCTCGACGGTGCTGGGCCGGGTGTCGGCCACCGCGGCGCGGTCCCGGTCGGTCCCGAGTTCACTGCTGTCGCAGCCGGTGTCGGTGCCCACCGGCGACGCGCCGGAGGGGCACGGGCCGGCACCCGTTGCCGCGCCCGTCGCGGCGACCGTACCGGCGGGTCCGGTCGACGTCGACGAATCCGTGACGGCGGCGGAGGGTGCGCTGCCTGAGGACGCCCACGACCCGCAGCCGACGGCCACCGCGCCCGCCGGGGCCACGCTGTCGGCACTGCCCGACGACGCCACCGCACCGCTGCAGACCATCACCGCCGTCCCGGGTGTTCCGACCCCGCCCGCTCCGACTCCGTCGCCCGCTGCGGCGTCGAGGTACCCGTCCGTCGCCCCGATTCCCGTGGCTGCGAAGCGTCCGCGCCGGGAGCCGGCCG
>NZ_JBEPEQ010000125.1:0-15002 GCF_040300925.1 Micromonospora sp. NPDC000207 | reverse complement strand
TCGGACCCGTCCGGCCCGACGCCGGTGGGACCGGTCCCGCCCGTACCGGCCCCGCCGGAGGCGCTCATCTGCCGCTCCCGCCCTCGGTGGGAGCGGCGTAGCCGAGCAGGAACGTCCGCTCCTCCTCGGTGAGCCGTCGGGGCAGTTGCCGCGACAGGTCGAACGGGACCAGCACCGAACGGGCCCGGCTGGCCAGCACCTCCCCGTCGTACAACTCGTAGGCCACTGTGAACCGGGAGGCCTTGATCTCCTCGATCCAGAGTTCGATCCGGACCGTGGGGGCGGCGTCGGCGGTGGCCCGGCCGAGGGCGTAGTCGACCGGGCGCAGGTAGTCGACCTCGTGCCGACGGATGACGACCCCGTCGGCGAACGAGCCGACCCCCCACGCCCGGCCGCCGGCGAACATCAGCGCCACCCGCGCCTCCTCGTAGAGGGTGAGGAAGCGCGAGTTGTTGACGTGGCCGTACGCGTCCAGGTCGGACCAGCGCAGTGTGCAGTGGTAGACGAACCGGTCAGCCATGATCAGTCACGGGTCAGCTTGCGGTAGGTGACCCGGTGCGGACGGGCCGCCTCCGCGCCGAGACGGTCGACCTTGTTCTTCTCGTACGCCTCGAAGTTGCCCTCGAACCAGAACCACTTGGCCGGGTTCTGGTCGTCGCCCTCCCAGGCGAGGATGTGCGTGGCGACCCGGTCCAGGAACATCCGGTCGTGGGAGATGACCACGGCGCAGCCGGGGAACTCCAGCAGGGCGTTCTCCAGGCTGGAGAGGGTCTCCACGTCCAGGTCGTTGGTGGGCTCGTCGAGCAGGATCACGTTCCCGCCGATCTTGAGGGTGAGCGCCAGGTTCAGCCGGTTGCGCTCACCGCCGGAGAGCACCTTTGTCGGCTTCTGCTGGTCCGGTCCCTTGAACCCGAACGCGGCGATGTACGCCCGCGACGGCATCTCGACCTTGCCCACCATGAGGTGGTCCAGCCCGTCGGAGACGACCTCCCACACGGTCTTGTCACCGTCGAGGCCCTGCCGGTTCTGGTCGACGTACGACAGGGAGACGGTCTCACCGACCCGCACCGCACCGTCGGTGGGCTGCTCCAGCCCGACGATCGTCTTGAACAGGGTGGTCTTGCCGACGCCGTTCGGGCCGATGATGCCGACGATGCCGTTGCGCGGCAGCGAGAAGGACAGGTCGTCGATGAGGATCCGGTCACCGAAGCCCTTGGTGAGCTTGTTCGCCTCGATGACGGTGTTGCCCAGGCGCGGGCCCGGCGGGATCTGGATCTCCTCGAAGTCCAGCTTCCGGGTCTTCTCCGCCTCGGCGGCCATCTCGTCGTACCTGTCGAGGCGGGCCTTGGACTTGGTCTGGCGGGCCTTGGCGTTCGAGCGGACCCACTCCAGTTCCTCGGAGAGCCGCTTCTTCATCTTGGCGTCGCGGCGCCCCTCGACGGCGAGTCGGGCGGCCTTCTTCTCCAGGTAGGTCGAGTAGTTGCCCTCGTACGGGTAGGTCCGGCCCCTGTCGAGTTCGAGGATCCAGTTGGCGACGTTGTCCAGGAAGTACCGGTCGTGGGTGATCGCCAGGATGGTGCCGGCGTACTTGGCCAGGTGCTGCTCCAGCCACTGCACGCTCTCGGCGTCCAGGTGGTTGGTGGGCTCGTCGAGCAGGAGCAGGTCGGGAGCCTCCAGGAGCAGCTTGCACAGCGCCACCCGACGGCGCTCACCACCGGAGAGCTGGGTGACGTCGGCGTCCGGCGGCGGGCACCGCAGCGCGTCCATGGCCAGTTCGAGCTTGGAGTCGACGTCCCAGGCGTCGGAGTGGTCTAGCTCCTCCTGGAGCTTGCCCATCTCCTCCATCAGCTCGTCCGAGTAGTCGGTCGCCATCTGCTCGGCGATCTTGTTGAACCGCTCCAGCTTGGCCTTGGTCTCCGCCACCGCCTCCTCGATGTTGCCGAGGACGGTCTTGGCGTCGTTGAGCGGCGGCTCTTGCGCCAGCATCCCGACGGTGAAGCCGGGCATCAGTCGGGCCTCGCCGTTGCTCGGCTGGTCCACGCCTGCCATGATCTTGAGAAGGCTGGACTTACCGGCGCCGTTCGGGCCGACCACACCGATCTTGACTCCGGGCAGGAAGTCCAGCGTCACGTTGTCGAGCACGACCTTGTCGCCGTGCGCCTTCCGCGCCTGCTTGAGGGAGTAGATGTACTGGGCCACGGTGCGGGCTACCTCCGTCGATTGCGTCTGGGCCGGCGGGCACCGGCGCGGGCTCGTCACCTGCGCCCACAGTCAGAACCGGCCATGATCCGTGCCCGCCGCCGCCGGCCGGGAGCCGGGCGCGCGCACGCCACAGTCAATCCTGACAGGTACGACCCCCTGTGCCCACATCACCCCGGTCGGCCGGGACGCGGCGCGTCGCGTACCGCCCTCGTCCCCACCCCTGCCCGGCGGCCTGTCGGCGAGATCACCATGCCGGTTGAGCTGGCTTTGGGACGGGTAGGGAAGTCCGGCACGGGGTGGCAGACGCCGCAGCTACGCTCAGTACGCTCATCGCGGTGGACCCGTCAGCAGCCGGAGGTGGCCGATCGTGACCGTCCGTAGCTCCTTTGTCGTAGTGGCAAACCGACTGCCGGTCGATGAGGTGAGTACACCCGAAGGGCGGCAGTGGCGCCGCAGCCCGGGTGGACTGGTCACCGCCCTGCATCCGGTGCTCGCCGAGCACCGGGGCACCTGGGTGGGGTGGTCCGGTGGGACCGGTCCCGCGCCGGAGCCGTTCGACCTGGAGGGCATCCGGCTGCACCCGGTCCCGCTCAGCAGCGACGAGCTGGAGCGGTACTACGAGGGCCAGTCCAACGCCACCATCTGGCCGCTCTACCACGACGCGGTGGAGACACCGGCGTACAAGCGGCGGTGGCGGGAGGCGTACCGGCTGGTGAACGCCCGGTTCGCGGAGGCCGCAGCGGAGGTGGCCGCCGAGGGGGCCACCGTCTGGGTGCAGGACTACCAGCTCCAACTGGTCCCGGCGATGCTGCGGGAACTGCGTCCGGATCTGCGGATCGGCTTCTTCCTGCACATCCCGTTCCCGCCGATCGAGCTGTTCATGCAGATGCCGCAGCGCGCCGAGGTGCTGCGCGGTCTGCTCGGCGCCGACCTGGTCGGCTTCCAGCAGCGGTTGGCGGCGCAGAACTTCGTCCGGCTCGCCCGGCACCTGCTCGGCCTCCGGTACGAGGGCCAGATGATCCAGGTGGACGGCCGTCAGGTCAAGGCGGGCGCTTTTCCCATCTCGATCGACGTCGCCGAGATGGAGCGTCTCGCCGCCGAGCCGTCGATCCAGGCCCGGGCCAAGCAGATCCGCGCCGAGCTGGGCGATCCCAAGACGATCATCCTCGGCGTCGACCGTCTCGACTACACCAAGGGCATCGAGCTTCGCCTGAAGGCCTTCCGCGAACTGTTGGCTGACGGAAAGTTGACAGTTCCGGACGCGGTTATGGTGCAGGTCGCGACCCCGAGTCGAGAACGGGTCGAGCATTACCAGGCACTACGGGTCAAGGTCGAACGTGAAGTTGGTCGGATTAATGGTGAATTCGGCCGGGTCGGCGTGCCTGCCGTGCATTACCTGCATCAGTCGTACAGTCGCAGTGAACTGGCCGCGATGTACGTCGCGGCCGACGTGATGATGGTGACTCCCCTGCGGGACGGTATGAATCTGGTGGCCAAGGAGTACGTGGCAGCGCGCACCGACAGCGCGGGTGCCCTCGTACTCAGTGAGTTCGCCGGCGCGGCCACCGAGCTGCGCCAGGCATTTCTGTGTAACCCGCACGACCCGGAGGCGGTCAAGGACGCCCTGCTCCGGGCCGTGCACGTAGAGAAGCCCGAGGCACGGCGACGCATGCGGGTCATGCAGCGTCACCTGCGCACCCACGACGTGGGGCACTGGGCGAAATCGTTCCTCACCGAGCTCGGCGTGCCCGATACGGAGGTCGCGTGAACACGTCCGTCACCGACGGAGCAGCACCCCCGACCTCCGGGGTTCTCGATCCGGCCCTCCGGTCGGCCATCGGGCGGATCGCCCGGGTGCCGCAACTCCTGGTCGCCTGCGACTACGACGGCACCCTGGCCCCGATCGTGGCGGATCCGAGCAAGGCGGTGCCGCTGCCGGAGTCGGTGGCAGCGGTCCGGGCCCTGGCCGCGCTGCCCCAGACCTCGGTCGCGGTGGTCTCCGGTCGCGCCCTGCGCGACCTCGCCGCCCTCTCCCGGCTGCCCAGCGAGGTGCACCTGGTCGGCAGCCACGGCTCCGAGTTCGACATCGGGTTCGTCGAGCGGCTCACCCCCGAGCTGATCGCCGTCCGGACCCGGCTCCGTGACGAGCTGCGCGAGATCGCCGCCGCCCACCCCGGCATCCGGCTGGAACGCAAGCCGGCGAGCGTCGCGGTGCACACCCGGGGCGTCGACCCGCAGGTCGCCGCCGCCGCCGTGGAGGCGGTCCGCTCCGGCCCCGCGACCTGGGAGGACGTCACCGTCACCCAGGGCAAGGAGGTCATCGAGCTGTCTGTGGTGGCCACCCACAAGGGCACCGCTGTCGACCAGCTCCGCACCCAGCTCTCAGCGAGTGCGGTGCTCTTCATCGGTGACGACGTCACCGACGAGAACGCGTTCGGCAACCTCCAGGGCCCCGACGTCGGTATCAAGATCGGCCCGGGGACCACCAAGGCCGACTACCGGGTGGCCGAGCCGATCGAGGCCGCCCGCGCGCTCGCCCTGCTCCTGGAGACCCGACGGCACTGGCTCTTCGGCGAGCGGGCGGTGCCGATCGAGCGGCACTCCATGCTCGCCAACGGGCGTACGGTGGCGTTGCTGACCCCGGAGGCCAAGGTCACCTGGCTCTGCCATCCCAAGCCGGACTCGGCGGCGATCTTCGCCGACCTGGTCGGCGGCAGTCCTGCCGGACACTTCAGCGTCGCCCCCGAACGGGGCGGGATCCCGCTGGGTCAGCGGTACCGGTCCGGCACCATGACCGTGGAGACCCGCTGGTCCGGGCTGACAGTCACCGACTGGCTCGACCGGCCCTCCTCCGACGGGGTGCCTCCCGGCCCGGCGGTGATCTCCGGCGACTCGACACTGGTCCGGGTCCTCACCGGGCGGGGTCGGGTCAACCTGGAGTTCGCCCCCCGGCCGGAGTTCGGGCAGGTGGCGGTGCAGCTGGAACCGGGCGGGGACGGCCTGCTGGTGCTCGGCTCGAACGAGCCGGTGGCGCTCTACTCCCCCGGGGTGCAGTGGGAGGTCGACGACACCGGCGGCAACGAGACCGCCAAGGCGACTGTCGACCTGTCGGCCGCCGGTGGACAGGTCACCCTGGAGCTGCGGTTCGGTACGCAGAACCTCGCCCACCACGACCTGCCCCTGCACGACCGGCAGGTCGCGGCGGAGCAGCCGTGGAAGGACTGGGTCGAGTCGCTACGGCTGCCGACCACCGCCCGCGACCTGGTCGCCCGCAGCGCCCTGACCCTGCGTGGCCTCTGCCACGAGGCCACCGGGTCGATCCTCGCCGCGGCGACCACCTCGCTCCCCGAGGAGCTGGGCGGGGTCCGCAACTGGGACTACCGGTACTGCTGGCTGCGCGACGCCGCGATGACCGCCCGGGTGCTCGTCGACCTGGGTTCCCTCGACGAGGCCGAAGCCTTCCTGCGCTGGGTGGACGGCTGCGTGGAACGCACCGGGGGGCACCCCGAGCGGCTCCACCCGCTCTACACCGTGGACGGGTTCGAGCTGGGCGCCGAGGCGGTCATCGACACCCTGCCCGGCTACGCCGGCTCCCGACCGGTACGGGTCGGCAACCTGGCCAACCACCAGCTGCAGCTGGACGTGTTCGGCCCGATCGCCGACCTGATCGCCGCCGTGGCCGACGCCCGGGGCTCGGTCCGGGAGACCGAGTGGCGGGTCCTGGAGAACATGGTCGAGGCGGTCCGCCGCCGGTGGCACGAGCCGGACCACGGCATCTGGGAGGCCCGCCTCCCACCCCGGCACCACATCTTCTCCAAGGTGATGTGCTGGATGACCGTGGACCGGGCGCTGCACGTGATCCGTCGGCACGGTGGCGAGGACCGTCCGGAGTGGGTGGAGCTGCGCGACCGGATCGGCACCAACGTCTTGGAGAACGGCTGGCACGACGACGCCGAGGCGTACAGCGTCGCGTACGGCCACGAGGACATGGACGCGTCCTCGCTCTGGATCGGCCTCTCCGGGCTGCTGGCCGGGGACGACCCCCGGTTCCTCTCGACGGTCCTGCGGATCGAGGCGGACCTGCGCAGCGGCCCGGTCGTCTACAGGTACCACTGGGACGACGGCCTGCCGGGCCGCGAGGGCGGTTTCCACATCTGCACGGCGTGGCTGATCGAGGCGTACCTGCGCACCGGTCGGCGTACCGACGCCGAGGAGCTGTTCACGCAGATGATCGACACCGCGGGTCCGACCGGGCTCCTGCCCGAGCAGTACGATCCGCTCGCCGAGCGCGGGCTGGGCAACCACCCGCAGGCGTACAGCCACCTCGGCCTGATCCGCTGCGCCATGCTGCTCGACAACATGCTCAAGCAGTGAACCACCGCACCACCTGAGCTCCACCTCGTCGGTCACGGGGTCGGCGGTACTCCTACCGCCGACCCCGTGATCGTCTCTACCCGGGTGGGGTGAGGGCGGTGACGACGTCCCCGACGACGACGACGGCCGGCGGGTGCAGCTCGGCGGCGCGCACCTCGGCGGCGACGGTGGCGAGGGTGGCCCGCAGACTCCGCTGGCCGGGAGTGGTCCCCTCCTGGATCACGGCGACCGGGGTGGCCGGGTCCCGACCGTTGCTGGTCAACGTGTCGGCGATCGCGGGCAGGTTCTTCAACCCCATCAGGATCACCAGGGTGCCGCGGAGTCGGGCCAACGCGGGCCAGCTCACCAGGGAGGCGGGTGAGTCCGGGGCGAGATGCCCGGAGACCACAGTGAACTCGTGGGCCACCCCCCGGTGGGTGACCGGCACCCCGGCCACCGCCGGCACGGCGACCGCGCTGCTCACCCCGGGCACCACAGTCACCGGTACGCCGGCCGCCGCGCAGGCCAGCACCTCCTCGCCGCCCCGTCCGAAGACGTACGGGTCCCCGCCCTTGAGTCGGACCACGGTACGCCCGGCGAGAGCCCGGTCGACGAGGATCTCGTTGATCTCCTCCTGGGTCCGCGACGGCCCGTAGGGGATCTTGGAGGCGTCCACCAACTCGACGTCGGGGCGCAGCTCGTCCAGGAGCAGACCGGGCACCAGCCGGTCGGCGACCACCACCTCCGCCTCGGTGAGCAGTCGCCACCCCTTGACCGTGATCAGTTCGGGGTCACCGGGACCGGCGCCGACCAGCGACACCCGCCCCACCTGCCGAGGGCTGTCGTCGTCGCCGGAGTCCGGGGTGTCGAGGGGGGCACCCCGCTCCACAGGCGGCGTCGGCAGGGGGCTCTGTCCTGCACCGAGCAGGTCACGGATGGCGTCGCGGGTCTGCATCGCACGCCGGGGGTCCCCGCCGCCGAGGACGGCGACGGTGACCGGGCCGCTGCGGGTGACAGCCGGGGTCCAGGCGCTGGCGGCGAAACGGTCGTCGGCCCGGACGCAGAAGATCCGGCGTTCGTGTGCCGCAGCGCTCACCGACTCGGCGGCGACCGGATCGTCGACGGCCACCTGGACCAGCCAGGCGTCGTCGAGGTCGGTCGGCACGAACCGGCGGGCCGCCCACCGCAGTCGCCCGGCGTCGACGTGGGTCTGCAGGGCGGGGGTCAGCAGGGGGGAGACCAGGAGCAGGTCCGCCCCGGCGTCGAGCAGGGCGGGCACCCGGCGGGTGGCTACCGCTCCCCCGCCCACCACCACCACCCGTCGACCTGCCAGCCGCAGCCCGAGGGGGTACGGATTGGCGCTCACGTTCCGTCCACCCCTGTCCCGGGATCCTTCTCGGCCACTCCGGCGGAGTCGAAGGTGGCCACCTCGTGCAGGACCCGCACCGCACCGGTGACCACCGGCAGGGCCAGCAGCGCCCCGGTGCCCTCGCCGAGCCGCAGGCCCAGGTCGATCAGGGGATCCAGACCGAGGTGGCGCAGCGCGACCCGGGCACCGGGTTCGGCCGAGCAGTGCCCGGCGACCATCGCACCGACCGCCGCCGGAGCGAAGGCCGCCGCCGCGAGGGCGGCGGAGACCGCGATCACCCCGTCCAGCAGGACCGGGGTCCGGCGGGCCGCGGCGGCAAGGATCAGCCCGGCCAGCGCGGCGTGCTCCAGGCCTCCGACGGCGGCGAGCACCCCCAGCGGGTCGGCCGGGTCGGGCCGGTGTCGGCCCAGGGCGGCCCGGACCACTGCCACCTTCCGGTCGTACGTCGCGTCGTCGACCCCGGTTCCCCGGCCTGTCGTCTCCGCCGGGTCGACGCCGGTGAACGCGGCGATCAGGGCGGCGGAGGGGGTGGTGTTGCCGATGCCCATGTCCCCGGTGAGCAGGATCCGGGCCCCGCCGTCGATCAGGTCGTCGGCGACCCGAACCCCGGTCTGCACCGCGCTGCGCGCCTCGTCGCGGGTGAGGGCGGCGGTGACAGTCATGTCCCGGGTGCCCGGCCGGACGTTCGCCGCGACCAGTCGGGGCGGACCGGCCTTCTCCGCCCGGGGGCGGGGCACCCCGGCACCGGCGGCACCCTCCGGTGCCGGGTCGGTGGCCCCGGTGGGGACCCTGCCCGCGAGGGGGGTGGCGACGCCGACGTCGACGACTGTGACCGAGGCACCGGCCTGCCGGGCGAAGGCGTTGACCACCGCCCCACCGGCCAGGAAGTTGCCGATCATCTGGGCGGTGACCTCCTGCGGCCACGGGGTGACCTGCTGGGCGTGCACCCCGTGGTCACCGGCGAAGATCGCCACTGCGGCCGGTTCGGGCAGGGGCGGTGGACAGCCGCCGGCCAGTCCGGCGAGGCGTACCGCCAGCTCCTCCAGGGCGCCGAGCGACCCGACCGGCTTGGTCAGGCGGCTCTGCCGCTCCCGGGCGGCCCGCATCGCCGACTCGTCGAGCGGCCCGATCGCCGCGATCGTGTTCTCCAGCATCACGCCTCCAGGATTCCCGTCAGCACCTCGATGAACGCGTCGCTCGTCGACCGGTCACGGACCGCCACCCGCAACCAGTCGGGGCCGAGGCCGGGAAAGGTGTCGCCCCGGCGTACCGCCCAACCCTGCTCCCGTAGCCGGATCCGGATCCGGTCGGCCCCGGGCAGGGAGATCAGAACGAAGGCGCTGGCCGGGCGACCCGCGACGCGTACCCCGGGCAGGCCGGTGAGGCGGGCCACCAGGTGGTCGCGGTCGGCGGCGAGGTCGACGGCGATGGCGCGTTCGGCGGCGACCGCCGTCGGGCCGGCGCAGGCGGTGGCGGCGGCCAGGGCCGGGGTGGAGACCGCCCAGAGGGGTTGGGCGGCGGCCAGCCGGGTGAGCAGCGGCGCCTCGCCGAGGAGGTATCCGATCCGCAGTCCGGCCAGCCCCCAGGTCTTGGTCAGGCTGCGGACCACCACCAGGCCGGGCAGGTCGCGCCGGTGGGCCAGGGACTCCGGCTCCCCGTCGACGCCGGGGACGACTGTGGTGTCGGCGAACGCCTCGTCGACCACCAGGATCCGGCCCGGCCGGGCCAGGGCGGCCAGCCCGGCGGCGGGGTGCAGGACCGAGGTCGGGTTCGTCGGGTTGCCGATCACGACCAGGTCGGCGTCGGCGGGGATCCGGGTCGGGTCGAGGCGGAACCCGTCGGCGGGGTCGAGCAGCACCCGGTCCACCCGGTGCCCGGCGGCCAGCAGCGCCGCCTCCGGCTCGGTGAACTGCGGATGCACCACGACCGGGCGGCGTACCTCGGACAGGGCGCGGGCGAGTAGCACGAAGCCCTCGGCGGCCCCGGCGGTGAGCAGGACCTCCTCCGGGGGGCGACGGTGCCGGGCCGCCACTGCGGCGCGGGCCGGTCGGGGGTCGGGGTAGCGGGCCAGGTCGGTGAGGGTGGCCGCGATCGGGTCGGCCAGCCAGGGTGGCGCGGGGGCGCGGCGGACGTTCACGGCCAGGTCGACCAGGCCCTCGGTCGCCTCGGCGTCGCCGTGGTGACCGAGATCGGGGTCGATCGCTGCGTCCAACTGACCGGGCATGCTCGCGATCCTGCCGGGAAGCCGCCCCGGGGGACAGCCGATCCCGGCGTGTGGCGCGTCACCACACACTCGTTTATGAATATTTCTCATGTACGTATCGGAAATGTCATAACTTCGGGCCGTGACCAACCGACCCCTCGCCGTTGCCGACCGCCTCGTCCCACTCCTGCGCGCCGGGCTCATCGCCGGCCTCGTCGTCGCCGCCCTCGCCTACCCGCTTGCCGCCGCCACCGGGATCGGCGCCAAGGCCACCGCACACGCCGTGGAGGCCAAGACCAAGCTGCTCAGCACCGCCCTGCCCGCCGAGACCTCGTACCTGTACGCCCCGGACGGCAAGACCCTGCTGACGATGTTCTACGAGGAGTACCGGCAGTACACCAAGCTGTCGGAGATGTCGCCGAACATCCAGCAGGCGATCGTGGCCGCCGAGGACTCCCGCTTCTACCAGCACGGGGGCGTCGACCCGAAGGGGGTGGCCCGGGCCTTCGTGGCCAACGCCCGCTCCAGCGGGGTGTCCCAGGGTGCCTCCACCCTGACCATGCAGTACGTCCGGATGGCCCTGCGGGACAGCGCGACCACCCCGCAGGAGGTCCAGGAGGCCACCCAGCAGACCAGCCTTCGCAAGATCAAGGAAATGCGGATGGCAGTCGACCTGGAGAAGGAGCTGACCAAACCGGAGATCATGGAGCGCTA
Organism: Micromonospora sp. NPDC000207; assembly: GCF_040300925.1. Lineage (NCBI taxonomy): Bacteria > Bacillati > Actinomycetota > Actinomycetes > Micromonosporales > Micromonosporaceae > Micromonospora > Micromonospora sp. NPDC000207. Next base: position 4,161 of record NZ_JBEPEQ010000125.1, on the reverse strand, counting down.
CCTCAACTCGGCGTACTTCGGCCACCGGGCGTACGGCATCTACGCGGCCAGCGAGATCTTCTTCTCCAAGACCCCGAACAACCTCAGCCCGATCGAGGCGGCCACCCTCGCCGGACTGGTCAAGTCCCCGTCCCAGTACGACCCGGCCAGCTCCGACCGCAAGGACGCCACCGACCGACGAAACTACGTCCTGCAACGGATGGCCGACCTCGGCTACCTCGCCCCGGACGAGGTGGAGTCGATGAAACGCGAACCGATCCGGCTGAAGCTGACAGACCCGCCGAACGACTGCGCCGCCATCCCGAAGGAGTACAACAGCTGGGGCTTCGCCTGCGACTACCTCAAGAACTGGTGGAGTTCGCAGCCCGCGTTCGGCGAGAGCCGGATGGAACGGATGGACAAGCTTCGCCGGGGCGGCTACCGGATCGTGCTCAGCCTCGACCCCAAGGTGCAGGCGGCGGCGGAGAACAACGTCGGGTCGAAGGACCGGACCGGCAGCCCCTTCGCCAACGGCATCGTGGTGGCCGAACCCGGCACCGGCCGGGTCAAGGCGATGGCGGTGAACCGGACGTACTCCCTCAACCTGGACGAGAACCCACCCACCTCCAACCCGGAGGCCTCGCCGAAGGTGAAGGCGAACTACCCCAACACGGTCGCGCCCCTGCTCGGCGGCGGTGACCTGCCCGGGTACCAGGCCGGGTCGACGTTCAAGATGTTCCCGATGCTCGCCGCGCTCAACGCCGGGATGCCGCTCTCCACCACCTTCGACGCGCCGCACCGCTACCGGTCGGAGATCTACGACGGGTGGGCCCCCTCCAACGCCAGCGGGGCGATGACCGGAACCCAGACGATGTGGTCCGGGTTCGGCAAATCGGTGAACACGTACTTCGTGTGGCTCGAAGAACAGGTCGGCGCGGACACCTCGGTCCGCCTCGCCGAACAGCTCGGCCTGCGCTGGCGAACCGACGTCGACCGCAAGCACGCCTCCCCGGAGCACGCCAAGCAGTGGGGTGCCTTCACCCTCGGCGTCTCCGACGCCACCCCGCTGGAGATGGCGAACGCCTACGCGGCGATCGCCGCCGACGGACGGTACTGCGAGGCGATGCCGGTGCAGACCATCACCGACCGGGACGGCACCCCGACGATGTACTCGACCGTCTCCGGCATCGAACGGGAGGTCGCCAAGCCCCGCTGCCGACAGGTGGTGAGCGCCGACGCGGCGCGGGCCGCCACCGACGCCGCCCGCTGCCCCACCGGGGACACCCCGGCGAAGGGGGGCTGCGGCGGGTGGTCCACCGCCGACAGCGTCCGGGGCACCGTCGGCCGACCGGTCGCCGGCAAGACCGGTACCACTGACAGCACCAGGTCGGCATGGTTCGTCGGATACACCCCGGAGTTGGCGGCTGCGAGCTTCATCTCCGACCCGGACAACCCGTTCAACGCGGTGGGTGACGGGCAGTCGCAGATCCCCATCGAGGCGGTGTCCAGGACGCTGCGCGAGGCGTTGAAGGGACAGCCGGTACGCCAGTTCACCCCACCGTCGGACCGGATCGTCGGCTGACCCGCCCGGGTGGCTCCCGGTCGTCGGCTGATCCGTCCGGGTGCCGCCCGACCTTCCGGTGACCCGCCCGGGTGCCGTCACGGGCCGGGCGGGTCAGCGGGCGGGGTTCCCGGCCGCCGCTACCAACCGGGTGGCGATCCCGGGATCGGCGGCCCAGTGGACCGTCAGCTGGGAGGCGTGCACACCCCGCCACACGAACCCCTCGGGAGACCCGCCCTCCCAGGTCCAGGCCGAGTTCTGCCCGGCCCGGGGGGTCAGCACCGCACTGTGCTGCTTGTAGCCCACCACGGTGGCCCCGGCACCCGCCACCACACTGTCGACGGTCGCGGTCGCCTTCCGGTAGCCGACGACCAGGCCCTCCCGGCGGGTGGCGACCGCGTCGAGGACCCCGCACATCGGCAACCCGTCCAGCTCGCGGGCCAACCAGATCAGCCCGGCCCCCTCGGCGATCACCGGCCGACCGGTACGGGCCAACTCCGCCACCGCGATGCAGAGCCGACGGTTGGCGGAGAACTGGTCGGCGTACGACTCGGGCAGCCCACCCCCGACGACGAGCGCCCGGGTGCCGGTCGGCAGCCCCTCGTCTGACAACGGGTCGAGGACCACCACCTCGGCCCCGGCGGCCCGCAGCAGCTCGACGGTCTCCGGATGGCTGTAACTGCCCCCCGGTCCCCCGGCCACCGCCACCACCGGTCCGACACCGCCCAGCGTCACCACCGGCGTGGTCGGGGCCCCGTCGGCGGGGCCGGTCTCCACCGTCGGCCGATCCCCGACGGCCACGACCCCGGTCCCGGTGGTCGGCTGGTCGCCGGTCAGCGGGGGCGCCGACCGGGCCAGGACCAGCAGCCGGTCCAGGTCGACGGTGCCCGCCACCGCCTCGCCCAACCGCCGTACCGCCCGGATCGCCTCGGCGTCGCGGCGGACCACCGGGACCACCCCGTGCCGCCGGGACGGCAGGACCGGGGGCAGCTCGTGTCGGCGCAGAGCGCCGTAGACCGGCACCCCGATGTCGTCGAGCGCGTCGCGCAGCAGGGACTCGTGGCGGCGGGAGGCGACCTGGGTGAGGATCACCCCACCCAGCCAGACCTGCTCGTCGTACGCCCGGAAGCCGTGCACCAGGGCAGCGACCGACTGCCCCATCGAGGACACGTCGACAGCCAACACCACAGGGCTGCGCAGCGCGGCGGCGACGGCGGCGGTGGACTCCGCCTCGGGCTGGCCGTTGACGCTGTCGTACAGCCCCATGGTGCCCTGTACCAGGGCGAACCCGGCACCGGCGGACCCCTGGGCGAACAACGACCCGATCCGCTGCGGACCGACCAGGTGGGGGTCCAGGTTGCGCCCCGGTCGACCGGCGGCCAACCCCAGGTAGGCCGAGTCCACGTGGTCCGGGCCGACCTTGAAACCGGCGACGGTGAGGTCCCGGTCGGCGAACGCGGCGAGCATGCCGACAGCCAGGGCGGTCTTACCGTGACCCGAGGAAGGCGCACTCAGCACCAGACGCGGCACGACGGTCATCTCTGACTCCTCGTAGACGACGGTACGCACCAGGCAGACCGGCGAACGGGTACGCGGCGGCCCCGGCGGCGCACGGACCTGGAGGACGAGGACCGACACCGATGGACCGTGGGCGTGACGATACCCCGGTCGGCAACCGCCCCCGCCGTGGCCGGAGGAGTCGTCGGGGGCGCTGTGCCCGAGGGGTAGCCTCAACCTGTGTACCGGTTCCTGCTGACCCCCCGCTGGCTGGGGATCCTCGCGTTGACGCTGGTCGCCTCGTACGCCATGGTGCAGCTCGGCAACTGGCAGCTGGACCGTTACCGGGCCCGCAGCGCGATCAACGAGCGGATCGACGCCGGCTACACGGCGACCCCGGTCCCGCTGTCGTCGGCGGTCCCCGTCCCCACCGGCGGCGCGGGTTCGGCGGGCCCCGGACCGGCGGTGGAGGACACCTGGGCCCGGGTCACCGTCACCGGCCGCTACGACCCGGAGAACGTCGTCCTGGTCCGGGGCCGCACTGCGGAGAGCCGGGTCGGGTACGAGGTCGTCACCCCCCTCCTGCTCGCCGACGGGACGGCGGTCCTGGTGAACCGAGGCTGGATTCCACCCGCCCCCGGGGGCGCCACCGCCCGCCCCGACGTGCCACCCCTGCCCGCCGGTGAGGTGACTGTGGTCGGCCGGGTGCACGAGAGCGAGAGCGGAAACCCGGCGGTGCAGCGCCGGGACGGTGGACTGGAGACCCGTCGGATCGCCGTGGCACTGCTCGCCGAGGAGCTGCCGTACTCGGTGTTCGGGGCGTACCTGCTTGTCGACGAGCAGACCCCGGCGGCCGACCCCGGTTTCACGGCGGTTCCCATCGGCCACGCCAACAACTGGCAGAACCTCGGCTACGTGGTGCAGTGGTGGACGTTCGCGGTGATGTCCCTGTTCGGGTACGCCTGGGTGGCCCGACGGGAGGCCCGTCGCCTCGCCGGTGTCACCCCCGGCCCCACCGACCGGGCCGCCGAACCCGACCCCCGCCCGACCGACCGGGCCGCCGAACCCGGAAGAACGGAAGGGGGAGGTGTAGGGAGAGGGAGTAACAAGGAGAGTGTAGTTGT
>NZ_JBEPEQ010000124.1:0-15276 GCF_040300925.1 Micromonospora sp. NPDC000207 | reverse complement strand
CCGTCGACGGTCGACCAGGCGCGGGCGGCCAGCGCGGCCCGCCGCTGCGGGGAGCCGAGCAGCCCACGCAGCGTGCCGACCGCCTCGGCCCGCGCGGCGTCGCCGACCGCACCGGCGGCGGTCAGCGCGGGCAGTTCACCCAGACCGGCGACGATCTCCTCGGCCACCACCCGGTGGTACGACTCCCGCTGGTTGTCCACCACGCAGACCAGCCCGGCCGCCGCTCCCAGACAGCACAGCTCCCACGTCGATGTCCCGGCCGCGCTGACCACCAGGTCGGCGGCGGTGATCAGGGTGGGGAGGTCGTCGGTGGGGCCGACCTGGTGCACCGACTGCCCCGGGCCGGGGGTGAGGGACGCCAGCCGCGCCCCGACGTCGGCCCGGCCGACCACCACCGTCAGCTCCATCGGGGCTGCGGTGTCCAGCAGCGACCGGGCCAGCACCGGGGCCGCCCCGAAGGCGTCGGTACCGCCGAAGAAGGCCAGCACCCGGGGGCGGGCCACCGGGACGGCCGGGGGCGGGGCGGCCGGTCGGGCGGTCACCACCGCGTCGCGCAGCAGCGGGTACGCCGTCCCGGCGAGCAGCCGACCGGGCAGCGGCCCGTACCGGGCACCGAGGTTCTGGTCGAGGTACACGTCGGCGTCCTGGCCCCGGGTGTCCCCGTCCACCACGGCCAGGGTCACCACCCCGGCCGCCCGCAGCGCCCCGGCCCCGGCGGGGTCCAGTTCGTACGAGTCGAGCACCAGGACGTCGAGCCGGTGCCGTCGGGCCGCCGCGACCAGCTCGTCGGGGTGATCCGGGCCGGGGTGCAGCGGGATGCCCCGGTCGGCGAGCTGACGGGCCGCCCAGCCGACCCCCTCGACGGTGCCGAGGAACTCCACGGCGTGCCCCCGGGACCGGAACTCCTCGGCCAGGGCGAGGCAACGGACCAGGTGTCCGACCCCCCGTACCGGCCCGGCGTCACACCGCATCCCCACCCGTACCTGCACGCCTCAGCACTCCTCAAGTCGTTTCTGGCGCACCCCGGCGTTGAGGGAGCGCAGCGCGGGCTGCCCGGTGAGCCAGTCGGCGAGCTTCGCCAGCGGGACGCTCACGTCGCCGAAGTGCTCGGTGACCGCCTGGACCAGTGCCCAGTCCTCAGCGGTGTCGAGGGTGAGGCGCAGGTCGGACCGGTCCGGGGTGAGCGTCACCCCGAGCACCCGGAACAGCTCCGGATGGGTGTACGCGTACGAGGTGACGTGGACCCGGTGGTGGTCGGTGGCGATCCGGTCCAGGGTACGCAGCACGTCGGCCCGGATGATCTCCACGTCCAGCCCCCGGGGCAGGGTACGGGCGATCGAGGTGCTGACGTAGTCCAGCCCGGGCACCGCCCGGTACACCTGGGCCACCTGGGCGACGATCTCCGGGTCGAGCAGCGGACAGTCGGCGGTGAACCGCATGACGGCGTCCCCGGGATGCCTGTCCAACGCCCCGACGAACCGGGCGAGTACGTCGTCGACGGGCCCCCGGTGGCAGGGCACGGAGAGCTTCTCGCACTCGGCCACCACGGGGTCGTCGATTTCGTCGGTGCTGGTGGCGACCACCAGGTCGGCGAGGATCCCGCTGTCGGCGGCGGCGCGCACCACCCGACCGAGGACGCTGCGACCGGCCAGTGGACGCAGCACCTTCCCGGGTAGCCGCGACGAACCCATCCGGGCCTGCACCACGCCGACGATCCTCGTCATGACCTCTCCCTGTTGGCCCTGTGCTGCCGTACCGCCGTGCGGAACTGCCGTTTCGCCGCCCCGGCGCCGCGCCGGGCGAGCCGCAGGGGGGTGACCGCCAGCCGCCCCAACCGGTAGCTCAACGACCCGCTGAGCAGGCCGAGTTTCGTCTCGGCCCGACGCAGGGCCCGCTCCCGGTGGTCCAGGAGGTCCTGGGTCCAGGCGACCAGGGCGCGTAGCCGGGTCAGCTCCTCGCCCTGCCGACGCCACGCCTCGCGCAACTGCTGGAAGTCCCCCGGCCCCACGCGTTCCCCGGTCGGCACCGGTGCCCCTGACGGTTCGACTGGCGTCCCGGTCGGTCCGGCCGCCGACTCGACGCGACAGGCGGGGTCCGGGCCGCGCAGCGCGGCGGTCACCGTCGCCTCCCACTCGACGGCGTCGGCCACCGTCGACCTGTCGAGGTCCCGACCGGCCAGCCCGGCGAGGACGACAGTCAGACCGTTCGCGTCCACGGTGGAGGTCCAGGGGTGGGCGTACCCGCCGGTGAGCAGGTCGGCGGCGTGACCCCGCAGGGTCCGGGCCAGCACCAGGTCGGTGGGGACCGGGCCGGTGGACCGGCGGCTCGGGTCGAGGACCGCGTACCCGCCGTCGGTGGACACCACCACGTTCGTCACCCCGGCCACGGCGGGCGCACCGGTGACCAGGTCGTCCACGGCGAGGGCGGCGACCCAGTCCGCGTACCCGGTGAGAAGTCGGCGTAGCCCGCGCAGATCCCGACGCACTGTGGCGTCGAGCAGGAGCGTCCGCAGCAGCCGTCCCTCGGCGACCGGTCCGGTGAGTGCGGCCGGGTCCCGGTGGACGCCGCTGCGCTCCCCGTCCGTCGGGTCGGGTGTCCGGGACAGGCCCAGCGGGGCGGCCGTCCGCCACCGCCACCCGTCCGCCCCCTCGTACACCTCGGCCACCCCGACGTCCGGCCCGGGCTCCTCGACCAGGGCGACCGGCAGCACGACCCGCCCCGACCCGACGTCCGCAGCCTCCGCGCCGGGGGAGTCCGGGTCCGCGCCGACGGGGGCCGGGTCCGGGCCGGTGTCGACGGGAGTCGGCAGGTGGGCGACCACCAGCCAGCCGGGGGCGAGGGCGGCGCAGAGACCGGCGTGCAGGGCGTCGACGGCCAGTCGGGCCGGGTCCTGGAGCAGCGGGGCGTCGGGCGGGGCGGCCCGGTCGGCGTAGGCGGCGTGCAGGACCGCGTCGAACAGACCCGACGTGGGTCTGGTGGTCGACGCGCCGGTCGACAGCAGCGCCGTCGGGGTGACCGGGTCCGGGTAGGCGGCGAGGGTGCCCTGCGGGCGCAGCCCCACGGCGGTCAGCCGGGCCAGGAGCTGGTCCAGGTTCGCCGGTCGGTCGGTGTCCAGGACCCCGGCGACGGCCCACCTGGCGTCGTCCCGGCCCGCGTACCACGGGGTCGCGTCGACCAGCCGGGACAGGCCGAAGGGGTTCGCCACGCCCAGCAGCAGGGTGCCTCCGGGACGCAGCGCCGCCACCAGCCGGTCCAGCACCGCCGACCAGCCCAGCGGCGTCCCCTCGACCGACTCGACCGGGTCCAGTCCGGCGGCGGCGACCACCACGTCGTACCCGGGGTCGGTGTCGATCCCGTCCACCCCGCCGACGACCACCCGGACCCCGAGCCCGGTCAGCGCGTCCGCGTCCGGCAGTGCCCGGAGCAGGCAGGTCACCTCGGCGTACGCCAACCGTTTCACGAAGGTCGGGTGGTGCGGCCCGGCGAGGAGCACCCGGGCCCCGGCCGGCACCAGCCGGGTGGCCAGCACCGCCAGCGGTTCGCCCCCGGCGCTGTGTCCCCGGTCGCGGTCCGACCAGGCCGGCATCTCGCCACCGGGCAGCTCCACCCGGGGTACGGTCTCAGTCGCCAACGGGTTCCTCCTGGTGGTGCGCCCAGCCGAGCAGCTCGCGCAGGACGGCCGGGCGGCACAGGTGCTCGACGCCCAGCTCGGCTCGGGCGATCTCGGTGGCCACCTCGACGTCGACCTGCTCACCGTGCAGCTGTGGCCACTGTCTGCGGATGCGGGCGGTCCCGCCGAAGGTGGGGTCCTCGTCGGCCAGGACCATCGGGTCGCCGTAGACGGCTGGTTCGCAGCCCGCCGCGATCCCGTAGAAGATCGCACTTGTCAGCCGGTTGGAGGCGACCCGCCGGTGTCGCCGCAGCTCGGTGAGCTGGTTGTCGAGGAAGGACGGGTCGGTGTCGCGCCACCAGTGCCCCCGGTAGCCGTGGCAGACCACCCGGAACCCGGCCCGTTCGTAGAGCTGCCGGATCCGGCGCATGCCGTACTCGTGCCAGTAGAGACAGACGGTCACCGGGCCCGGTTCGGTGTCGCGGATGCGGGCGATGAGTTCCCGGTGGTCACCCCGGACCCGCTGCCCCTCCCAACCGTGGAACGGATACCAGATGGTGCCGGTCCGTTCCGCCGCCGGTGGGTCCGCCGCCCTCAGCGCCAGCAGGTACGCGAACGGTGCGCCGATCACCGTCACGTTGCGCCGCCCCACCGACCAGGCCCGCCGCCGGGTCTGCTCCGACCAGAGCAGGCTCGGGGTCCCCTCGACGTACGGGTGGCCGGGGGCGAGCCCGTCGCCGATGTTCCAGCCGTGCTGGACGTACCCGTCGATCCGGGGCGGGTGGCCGTCGCCGAGCCCGCAGTAACGGGCCAGCACGTGGGCGTGGCCGTAGAAGTGGTTGGCGTGGTGCATCGACGTGGGCGTCTCCGGGTCAGGCCACCGAGGTCCGGGACCGACCGGCACCCAGCGCGGCGCCGAGGGCACCGACCACCCGGTCCTGGTCGGCCTCGGTGAGGCCGGGGTGCAGCGGCAACGAGAGCTGCTCGGCGTAGAACGATTCGGCCACCGGACAGGTTCCGCGTCGGTACCCCAGGTCGGCGAAGGCCGGGTGCCAGTGCACCGGGATGTAGTTGACCTGCACCCCGATCCCGGCGGCCCGCATTCGGTCGTACACCTCGCGGCGGCGGCCGTCGAGGACCCGGATCGGGTACAGGTGCCACGCCGGGTCCGCCCACGACCGGCGACCGGGGGTCCGGACGCCGTCCAGGCCCGCCAGCGCCTCGTCGTAGCGGGCGACCAGGTGGGCCCGCGCGGCGAGGAAGTCGCCGAGGCGGCGCAGCTGACTACGGCCCAGCGCGCAGAGCACGTCCGGTAGCCGGTAGTTGAGCCCGAACTCGTGCACCTCCTGGTGCCAGCCCCCCTCGTCCGGCCACCGCATCTCGTCGGTGTCCCGGACCAGCCCGTGGTTGCGGAACCGGCGGGCCCGTTCCAGGACCGCCGGGTCGGTCGCGGCGACAGCACCGCCCTCGGCGGTGGTCAGGTTCTTCGTCGGGAAGAACGAGAAGGTGGTCAGGTCGGCCAGCGACCCCACCGGCCGGCCCCGGTAGCGGGCTCCGATGGAGTGGGCGGCGTCGGCGACCAGGAGGGTGTCGGTGCCGTCCACCGCCGCGCGCAGCGCGTCGTAGTCGGCCGGGTGACCGGCGTAGTCCACCGCCGCCACCACCCGGGTCCGGCCGGTCAGCGCCGCCGACACCGCCGCCGGGTCCAGCGTGTACGTCTCGGGTTCCACGTCGGCGAAGACCACTGTCGCGCCGAGGGCGACGGCGGTGCTGGCGGTCGCGGCGAAGGTCATCGGGGGGACGATCACCTCGTCGCCGGGGCCGATCCCGGTGGCCGCGTACGCGGTGTGCAGGGCGGCGGTGCCGTTCGACACGACAGCGCACCCGACCCCGCCGGTCCAGGCGGCGAGGTCGGTCTCGAACGCCGCCACCTGCGGGCCGGTGGTGAGCCAGTCGCTGCGGACGGCCGCGGCGACCGCAGCGACGTCGTCCTCGGTGATCGACTGCCGACCGTACGGGAGCATCCCGGTCATCCGGTCACGCCGAGCATGTCGCGGAGCTGGTCGACGCCGAGCCACTCGTCGTTGCTGTCGGACTGGTACGCGAACCCGTCGCTGACCGGCTCACACCCCTGGGGTGGCTGGTAGCCCCAGGTGGCGATGGTGGGCTGGACGATGAACCGGTCGGCGGCGCGCAGGGTACGGCGGCTGTCGTCCGGGGCGATCATCTCCTCGTGCAGCTTCTCGCCCGGTCGGATGCCCACCTCGTGGGTGGTGGCGTCCGGGGCGACCGCCTCGACCAGGTCGAGGATCCGCATGCTGGGGATCCGGGGGACGAAGAGTTCGCCGCCCTGCATCTGGTCGAAGGAGTCAATGACGAACTGGACCGCCGCGTCGAGGGTGATCCAGAACCTGGTCATCCGCTTGTCGGTGATCGGCAGGCTCCTGCCCTCCGCGGCGAGCCGGCGGAACAGCGGGACCACCGATCCCCGGCTGCCCACGACGTTGCCGTACCTGACCACGGCGAACCGGGTGGGATGCTGGGCGGCGTAGTGGTTGGCCGAGACGAACAGCTTGTCGCCGACCAGCTTCGTCGCGCCGTACAGGTTGATCGGGCTGGACGCCTTGTCGGTGGAGAGGGCGATGACCTTGCCCACCCCGGCCTCGATCGCCGCGTCGACGACGTGCTGCGACCCGGTGATGTTCGTGGCGATGAACTCGGACGGGTTGTACTCGGCCGTGTCCACCTGCTTGAGCGCTGCGGCGTGCACGACGTGGTCCACCCCGTGCATGGCCCGGGTCAGCCGGTGCCGGTCCCGGATGTCGCCGATGAACCAGCGCAGCCGGGGGTCGTCACCGAGTTGCTGGCGCAGCTCGTACTGCTTGAGCTCGTCGCGGGAGAACACCACCACCCGGGCCGGGTCGGCCTCGGTGAGGACGTGCCGCAGGAAGGTCTTCCCGAAGGACCCCGTCCCCCCGGTGATCAGGATGGACGAGCCGTTCAACTCGCTCAATTGGTTCTCCCCAGGTCGTGTGGGGTCGGCCCGGCGCGGCCCGGCCGACCGGTCGGAACGTTAGTCCCGGTGGGTTAACGAGGTGCCCTCGTCCGGTGAACGTCGGGTCCGACCGAACGTGAACGGGTGGCTGCCGTCCGGGTCGGGCGGCGACCCTTCAGACGAAGTCCCAGGCCAGCGGGGTGCCCCGGGGCACGTCGCTGGTGAAGGTGCGGCCGAGGACCCTGTCGATCTCCACCGGCGGCAACCCGCCCGCCGGGCGGATCGAGCGGACGTTGTCCCTGGTCACCTCGTCACCGGCCCGGACGTCGGCCACCACGTACAACGAACGGCGGAACCGCAGCCCCTCCCGCTCGGTCGGGGTGGGAGCGACGGTGGTGCCGCCGAGGGCGGCCCAGGCCCGTTCGGACTCCACACAGAGGGCGTCCAGCTCCGTCGGCTCCAGCGAGAAGTCCGAGTCCACCCCGCCGTCGGCCCGGCGCAACGTCACGTGCTTCTCGACCAGGCAGGCGCCCAGCGCCACCGAGGCGACCGGGACCCCGATGCCGGGGGTGTGGTCGGACAGGCCCACCGGCACGCCGAACGCCTCGGCCAGCACCGGGATGCGACGCAGGTTGCTGTCCTGCGGCGGGGCCGGATAGGAGGCGGTGCAGGCGAGCAGGACGACCCCACCGGCACCGGCCTCCCGGGCGGCGCGGACGGCGGCGTCGATCTCGCCGAGGGTGGCCATGCCGGTGGAGACGACAAGCGGTTTGCCGGTGCTCGCCACCAGTCGGATCAGCGGGAGGTCCACCAACTCCGAAGAGGCGATCTTGTACGCCGGGACGTCCAGCTCCTCCAGCAACCGCACCGCCGAGGCGTCGAAGGGCGACGAGAACACCGTCAACCCGTGTCGACGGGCCCGCTCGAAGATCGGCTCGTGCCACTCGTACGGGGTGTGCGCCTTCTCGAAGAGCTGGTAGAGCCGCTCCCCGCCCCACAGGTCGTGGCCGGAGGAGATCCGGAACTCGGGGCCGTCGGCGTCGATGGTGATGGTGTCCGGCCGGTACGTCTGGAGCTTCAGCGCGTGCGCGCCGGTGGCCGCCACCGCGTCCACGATCTCCAGGGCCCGGTCCAGGCTGCCGTTGTGGTTGCCTGACATCTCCGCCACCACCAGGGGCCGCTCACCCACGCCGACCGCGTGCGGCCCGATCTTCACTGTCACCGTCATGCATCCCTGCTCATCTGAGTCCACACCACCTGGTGCGGTGTGCCGTCGACGGTCCGCTCGTAGCGGCGGACCACGTGGAACCCGAAGCGCCGGTGCAGGGCCAGCACCGGCTTGTTGTCGGCGAAGGTCTCCCCGCCGAGGGTGTGCGCCCCGAGTTCGGTGAAGGCGTACGCGATCGCCGCCTCCTCCAGCGACATCCAGGCCCGCAGCAGCTCCCGCCGCTGGTCGAGCCCGTCGACGTCGAGGTAGAAGCCCCACACCACCGCCCGGTCGGGCGTTGTCGACCCGCCGAAGGTGACCACCCCGGTGTCCCGGTCGGCGTACCTGTGGATCAGCACCCGCCGGTCCGGGTCGGCGCAGACACCCTTCCACCAGGCGGCGTGCTCGGCAGGGTCGATCTCGTGCCGGGTGTTGCTCACCGCCCGGACCTGCGGGTGGTTGCGCCACCGCAGCATCGTCGGCAGGTCGTCGTCGGTGGCCGGACGCAGCACAGCGGTCACCGCCGACCCGCCAGCGCCGTTGACTGACCGGCCGCCTCGGACGCCGTCGCCCCGGCGGTCTCGGCGGTGTCCGCCGCACCGAGGGTGCCCCGGAGCCGCCCGGCCATCCGGTGGGCCCGGCGCAGCGCCACGTACGCCAGATAGGCGTCCCTACCGATCAGCCGGTGCTTGAGCCCCGGCACCCCCTCCGGCTGGGGGTAGCCCTCCTCGGGCACGAACCGGCGGTAGTGCTCGGCCACCCGCCGGAAGAAGGGCCGGCGCAGGTGCGGATGGAGTCTGTCGTCGTTGCCCACCACCACCAGGTAGTGGCTGATCATCAGGGTGAACAGTTCGGCGCGCAGCTGCGGGTCGGGGGCGTGTCGGTCCATCCACGCGAAGAGCCGCTCGTACTGGGTGAACGCGTCGAAGTGTCGGCCGCTGCGGGTCGAGGTGATCGCACCGAGCCGACCCTGCCGGTAGCGGTAGCAGACCCGGTCCAGGACGGAGATCCGCTCCGCACCGATCAGCAGCGGGTGGCTGAACGGGATGTCCTCGTACCAGCCGGGATGGAACCGCAGCTCCAACTCGTCGAGGAAGGCCCGGCGGACCACCTTGTTCCAGGCGGTGTGCTGCAGGCGCAGCAGCTGCGGGCGCTCGGCGAGGGAGACCGGGTCGGGCACCCCGCGCAGCAGGTGGCTGCTGGCGTCGACCTCCAGCCGACCGTTCTCGTGCACCCGGAGGTGGTCCAGGAGCAGGACGTCAGGCTCGTCCCGGCGCAACTGCCCCAGGACCGTCGGTACCGACGCGGGGGGCAGCCAGTCGTCGGAGTCGACGAACCACACGTAGCGTCCCCGCGCCACGGCCAGGCCGGCGTTGCGGGCGAGCCCCAACCCCACGTTCTCGGTGAGCCGGACCACCCGGACGTTGCGCCGTCCGGCCGCGTACGAGGTGAGCATCTCGCCGCACCGGTCCGGAGAGGCGTCGTCGACCGCGATCAACTCGACGCTGTCGGATTCCTCGTCGGACAATCCGCCGAGGATCGACTCCAGGCACTGGTACAGATACGACTCGACGCCGTACACGGGGACGACGAAGCTCAGGAATGGGGTTCGCGTCGACTCAGTGACCACGCTCGACACCATCGACGGCGCGGGTGGCCGGACCCGGAACCTGACGTGTACGGGCGGCGGGCGATTGCTGAACAGCCCGCCGCCCGTCGGTGAACTATCGGTTCAGGATCTGCTTGACCCTGCTGCCCAGCGCCCGCCGGACCCGGGTCTTCAACTGCTGGTCCCGTTCCGCGCCGAGCTTCTCCTGCAGTTCACGGTTCTGCTCGCGCAGCCAGTCGATCCGGGAGACCAACTGGTCGTTGGGGGCGCACGCCTGCGGCCCCACACCGGGCGGGTAGACGGTGTCGAGGACCTGCTGGTCGAAGCGCGCGGCACTGTCCCCGTCGGCGAAGGAATTGCCGAGGTCGTGTCGGGTGAGGAAGGACATCATCGTCTCGTACCGGGCCTTGTGCCCGTTGTTGAGTGCCGTGTAGTCCGCCTCGTCGAAGAGCTGGGCGGCGTCCACCTCACCGGAGACGTCGGTCATCTCCCGGTACGGGATGTCGAAGTAGCGGGCCAGTTCCAGGGTGCGCGAGTCGTGCGCGAACAGGTAACCGGGGGTGCCCGCGATCAGCGCGGTGATGGTGCCGTGGATCCGGGTGCCGAAGTTGAAGTCGAAGTCGGCGAGGTGGTCCATCCAGGTCCACGGGTCGACGAACATCCGGATCTTGTCCTCGGTGAACAGCGGGTGCGAGGTGTGGATCGGGATGTTGCTCTTCTTCCCACGGTCCTCGGGGGCGTCACCGTAGAGCAGGACACCGAGAGTCTTGACGTCCTGCGGGATGTAGCAGAGATTCGGGTACTTCCGGTGGTGGGAACTGATCACCTTCGCCATCGACTTCACGTACGGCGAGACGGTGAGAGCGATCTTGTCGTCGGTGCCGAGGTACGGCTTCTTCTTCTCCACCCGCAGGGTGTCGCCGTGCAGGAACATCGACGGACAGCCGATCACCTCCACCGCGTCGAAACCGAGCGAACGCAGATAGTTCTCCGTGATCTCACCGCGTACGCCGATGGTGTGCGAACGGTCGAGGACGGCCCCGACGAAGTCCTTGACCTGGTCGTCGATCGGGCGCAGGTATTCCAGGTCGCCCTTGAGGTTGGTCTGCGCGCCGACGCCGTAGACGACCACCGGGATCTTCAGTCGACGGATCAGCCGGGTCATGCTGACCAGCCGGTGGGCGAAACTGCGCCGGAAGGCGTTGGCCAACGGGACCACGAACACGTCGTAGTTCTCGTTGATCATGTCCGCGTCCCGGGCGTCCGAGCGGAACCCGGTGGAGGTGATCTCCGCATTGGCGGTCCGGAGGATCTTGTGCGCCGAGTGGCTGAAAACCAGGTTTCCCGAGTTGTCGCCGATCCAGTTCCGCTCGAATGTCTCCTCCGGCGGGTAGATGTCGAAGGGCCCCTTCTTGGCCCGGAGCAGAATCCGCTGGTGCATCACTGGTCCCTCTCGTCCATGCCCCCGCTGGCTGGTCTGCGGATATTAGGGCATCGGCTCTTACCTACTCCACGCCCGTCACCACCGTCCGATTCGGCCGCGAAGATGAGCGGTCGTCCGATTGCGGTATGGTCCCCGGCGGCGGCCGGTCGACCCCCGGCGACGGAGCGTGGAGGAGGAGACGTCGTGGTGGTTCGTACGGTCGTGGTCGGTGTGGTGGCGTGACCAGCGTATCGGCGACCAGCGCGACCGCCACCGGAGCGACCCCCGCCCTGTCCCGGCTGCCCTCGCTGACCGGACTGCGGTGGATCGCCGCCCTGCTGGTGTACGGGTTCCACGCCGCCACCATGCGGGTCGTCGCCGAGCCGGGACCCCAGGGCGTGTTGGAGAAGGTCTTCACCCTCGGCCTCTCCGGAGTGCAGTTCTTCTTCATCCTCAGCGGTTTCGTCCTGGTCTGGTCGGCCCGCCCCGAGGACTCGAAACGGGCCTTCTGGCGTCGCCGGGCCGCGAAGATCTATCCCAACCACGTTCTGATGTGGATGGTCGTGCTGCTGGTCGGTCTCTACTTCGTCGACCCGGTCAACGGTCAGGTGGCGCTCACCAACCTGCTGCTGTTGCAGGCGTGGGACCCCACTCCGGGCCACTTCTACAGCATCAACACGGTGAGCTGGTCGCTCTCCTGCGAGCTGTTCTTCTACCTCTGTCTGCCGTTCGCGCTCCCGGCGATCCGGCGGGCCCGGCCCTGGATGCTCTGGGCCGTCGTCGTCGCCGTACCGCTGCTGATCCTGGCGCTCTGGCCGACGCAGCTGCTGGTGCCACCGGAGTACCGGTGGTGGTTCACCCAGATCTTCCCGATCACCAGGTCGTTCGAGTTCTGGATGGGCGTCGCCGCCGCCGAGCTGATGCGTCGGGGCTGCTGGCGCGGTCCCCGGCTGACGGTGGCCAGCGTGGTCTTCGTGGCCGTCTGGGTGGCCGCCGGTGAGATCATCCGCGCCGAGCTCTGGGCGGCCGTCCTGTCGGTGGCGTACATCCTGGTCATCACCGCTGCGGCGGACGCCGACATCAACGGCCGCCGCTCACCCTGGCGCTCCCGGCCGATGCTCTGGCTCGGCGAGGTCTCCTTCGCCTTCTACCTGGTGCACGTCTTCGTCATGGTCACTGTGCTCCGGCTCGTCGGCGTCTACGGCGTCGGCCTGCCCGGCTGGTGGGGGCCGGTGGCGGTGGTGGCCTTCCTCCTTGTCAACCTGGTGCTGGCCGGGCTGATGCACAGGTACCTGGAGACCCCGATGATGCGCCTGCTCGCCCCCTCCCGCTCCGGTCGGAACCGGCGTGGGCCGGGACCGCAGCCGCCCGGTTCGGACCCACGACAGGTAGCGCCCGGGCCGGAGTCGGTCGCGCCGGGACCGCAGTCGGTCGAGCCCGAGCCGCAGTCGGTCGAGCCCGAGCCGCAGTCGGTCGTGCCGGGGCCGCGCTCGGGGGCGTCCGCCGCCGAGCAGCCGGTGGGTGACGCCGAACGACGCTGACCCATCCCGTCCGTGACGGTGATGCCGCTCACAGGACGCCGGATCCGGTCACGCGACGCAGGGCGGACGTCATTGGCCGACAATTCCTCGGGGATGCTCACCGAACGTCCGGTTGTGGACCTCGACGGGTGGATGAAACCGCCCGTCCCATAGATACACGACACTGTCGGACTGCGGTGAAGATTGCTGCCATGATCGAGGTTTAAGCAGGTCAAGCCGGGTTGGCAGGGAAAAGCTCGGCCAGTAGTGTCGCTGCGTCCGGTGCGGTTCCCGATCGCAAGAAGCGACGCCGCCCCGACCCGCTCAATCGTCTCAGGACGAGCCGGGGACCCACGTAGTCCGGGGTGAATCCGGGAGCCGACGCTCCCGGTAGGGCGACTTCTTCCCGCCCGAATCCGTCAGCTAACCCGGTAGGCGGAATCGGAAGGAGCCCCGTTCCTTGCCTCACCATCCCCTCCAGTCGACAGTGAGACACCATCTCAGGCGACAGCTGCGGCGGCTCACCGCAGACCGCCAGTACCAGGTCGTCGCCGCCTCGGCCGCGACCCTCATGGTGGCCTCGGGCGTCGGAGTCGGCGTCGCCGTCACCGGTGACGGGTCCGACCTCGATCAGCCCACCCCGGCCGCCGTCGCCGAGCAGGCCCCCTACGCCGGTGACCTCCCCGCCCGCGCCGAGTTGAGCGCGCCGCAGACCCCGGCGCCGTCGCTGACCACCCCGGCCCCGACCGCCACCGCCCGTTCGCAGAGCCCCGCTCCGACGGCGACGGCGAGCAGCGCCACCAGCACCACAGCCCCGGCGGCCGATCTGACCCGTACGGCGACTCCCAAGCCGCCCGCGTCGAGGGTCCTCGACCACGACCACCAGTCCCAGATCACCTACTACTACTGCGGCCCGGCGGCGGTACGCAACGCGCTGTCGGCCATGGGCCTGGCCCGGACCCAGGACGACCTGGCGGTGCGGCTCGGCACCACGACGATGGGCACCAACTCGGCCGCCGACACCACCCGGGTGCTCAACCAGGTGGTGGACGGCAGCCCGTACCGGACCACGATGATCCCCGGCAACGCCGCCACCACCGCCCAGACCGAGCGGCTCCGGGCCGACCTGGTCGCGGCGGTCGCCGACGAGCGCGGCGTGGTGGTGAACGTGGCCGGGACCACCACCGACCTCGCCGGGGGCTGGCACTCCTTCCCGGGCGGACACTACGTCGCGGTGGTCGGCTACCGCGACGACGGCCGGACCGTCAAGATCGCCGACTCGGCGAACCCGGCGGTCCCGACGTACTGGCTGACAGTGGGCACTCTTGCCGACTGGATCGCCAGCCGGGGCTACTCCGCCTGAGCCGGCAGTCCCCACCCGATCCACGAGACGGGCACCGTCCCCCTGCGCAGGGGGACGGCGCCCGTCTCGTTCTCGTCGGGGTCGCTCAGCCGATGGGGGGCGGCACCCGTTCCGGTGGCCACTCAGCCGGTGGGGGAGAGCGGTGCCCGTCTCGTCGCGGTGGGTCGGTCGCTCAGCCGGTGGGGGAGAGCGGCCCGGTGGCGGCGTCGGCCAGCCCGGCACCTGCGCCGGTACGCGGACCCGGCGGGGTCCACGCCGGGTCCAGGTGCCGCCGGGCGGCCGCCAGGAACACCTCGGCGTAGGACTCGGCCGGGAAGTCCCCGAGGTAGCGGGTACGGGTGTGCCACCGGGCCGACTCCGCCGGATCGGTCTGCAACAGCGCGGTCAGCACCTCGTCGACGTTCGACATGTCCCGCCGCAGCACGTACGCCGAACCGGCCAGGGGGAACCGCTCGGTGAACCGGTCACCCTCGCCCACCATGTCGGTCACCGCGTACGGCTTGCCCGAGTAGAGGTAGTCGGAGATGACCCCGGAGACGTCCGACACCAGCGCGTCCGACCGGTTGACGCACTCGGTGAGGGTCAGGTCCCGACTGGCGGCGGCCCCGAAGACGTGCGGCCGTCCGGTGCGGGCCCGGTCGGTGGAGAGCAGCTCGGTGAGCCGGGCCAGCTGTCGGGCCGAGGCCGGGTTCTGCGTGGTGTACGGGTGGGCCCGGAGGATGACAGTGGCACCCCGGGCCAGCAGCGCCCGGACCAGGGTCTCGCCCTGCGGCAGGGAGCAGTAGTTGGCGTCGGCGTGGTGCCCGGTCCAGGTGGGGGTGTAGAGGACCGTCGGGCCGGCCAGGCCCCGTACCGCCTCCCGGCGGACCTCGATCGCCTCCACCTGGGGGCGGCCGACCACCTCGAACTTCTCCGCCGGGATGTCGACGCCGGCGCGGGCGTACCGCTCGACTGCCGCCTGACCGGCCACGAAGATCCGGTCGAAGATCCCGGAGACCGGGTTGGCGCTGGGGGCCTTGTCGCTGTCGCCGTGGTGCAGCTGGATGTGGGTAAGGTGGTTGAACCTGACGCAGTGGCTGTTCTTCGCCCCGTGGTTGACGTAGAAGGCGACCTTGAGGCTCGGCACCAGCGCCTCGTCCATCGCCTTGAGCGTCGGGCAGAACACCACCGGGGCGCGGGTGGCCGCCGACACCGGGCCGAGGAACTCCGGCTCGCGGACGAGGACCAGGAACGGCCTACCGATCCGCTCCAGGTACGGCAGCCACATGGTGACCTGGTACTCCGAGCCGGGCGGGGCGGAGAAGTAGAGCAGGAACTCCGGCTGGAGGCGGCGCAGCGCCCGGCCGACCGGCCCGCCACCGCTGCCCGGCCGGAACCGCCGCCGGGCCAGGTCGAGCGCGACGGCACCGACCCCGCCGCTCACCACGAGCGTGGCCAGCAGTGCGACCCAGGCCGGCAGGGCCAGGGCGGCGGCGGCCGCCACCACCGCGAGCAGCACCAGGACGGCGTTGCCCAGCTGGGTGGCGACGGCCGGGGACCACTGCCGGAC
>NZ_JBEPEQ010000123.1:0-15457 GCF_040300925.1 Micromonospora sp. NPDC000207 | reverse complement strand
GCCAGTTCCGCGCCACGCCGACCTCGCCGTCGCGGCCGAGGGTGACGTGGCGCGGAACTGGCTGGAGATCGCGCAGGCGTACCGGGGTCCCGCCGGCCCCGGTCGGCAGCCGGGGCAGTTCGCGGCGGCGGTCCCGGGTTCCCGCGCCTGACCGTCGCGACTGTCGCTACCTGAAGGAGTGCGGCGTCCGCTGACGGCACCGGAAGGTGCCCGACGCGGACGCCGTCCACGTTGTGCGGCTCGCGCTCAGGCCGCCGGGTCCGGTGCCAGCGGCGGCACGAGCCGGGTGCTGACGACGTGTTCCTGGGCCATCCGGCGCAGGGCTGCGAACGCCGTCTCGATCAGGATCGTACGGGCCACCACCGCTGCCCGCTCGACGGCTGCCCCCGCCGGCGGCAGGTCGGTGAGCTGCTCGGCTGCCCGGCCGTAGGCCAGGAAGTAGTCGGCTCCGCAGCCGCAGCCGAGCCTGCGCATCGCGGCCAGCACCTCGGCCAACGTCTGCCGTCCGGGTACGCCGAAGGGCACCCGCCAGCCGAGGTCGTCCAGGAGGCCGTCGACGTCCGAGTGGGCCTGGGCCAACTCCGACCGGTCCCGGCTCGGATCCTGCCCGACGGCGGTGTCCTCGGGGAACATGGCGCGGTTGACCACACCGTACAGCTCCGGCACCGGCAGCTGGTCGTCGGCGATGGCGGACAACAGCACCTGCACCGAGGAGAGGTCGAGCTGTCCTATGGTGGTGAAGGCGCGGATCAGCCAGAGCCGCCGCAGGTGCTTCTCGTCGTACTGCGCCTGGTTGCGGCTGGTCAACCTGCCGGGTGGAAGCAGCCCCTCACGCAGATAGAACTTGATCGTGCCCACGGGCACGCCGGTTTGTCGGCTCAGGTCTGATATCCGCATGCCGCCCCCCTGTCGAGCCCCTAGCGTCAGGGAAGTCTTCCATGCCCGGTCAGCACTGGCCGGGCAGCGACGGAGCCGTCCCCTTCCCTACTTGGGTCGTGGGAAGCGCTCCGCCGCCGGCCTCCCGATCAGGTCATGCCGCGCTACGGTCCACGGCCTGGAGGCCCTCCGCAGCGGTCGTCAGAGGCAGTGGGTCCGTCGGCGTGCGGTTCCACTCGGCGCGGGCGGCGACGGTGGCGAGCGCGACCTTCCGGATGTCGAGCAGTGCCAGCAGCACCGGTGGGTCGAGATCGCGGGCGGGCTGGAAGGTCAGATCCACCCGGAGGTCGGTGTCGGGTCCGATCTCCAACGGCCCCTCACTGGCGACCGACACGTCCTGCCCGACGTGGTCGGCACCGGGACGGGCGAGAGCCTCGGCGGAGACCGTCTGCGCCAGCAGGTGCCAGGTGCCCGTCGGCACCGATTCGAAGCTGTACGGTCCCGGCTCGTGCAGGACGGTACATCGAACCGGACGGCCCTCCGGAATCCGGTTCGGGAACAGGCCCAGGAACACGATCCCGGCGGGATGGTCCGCGAACATCCGTGTGTCGCCGTGGATGCGGGCGTTGAACCGTTCTCCCGGATCGAACTCGGGGTCGGTGGGGATGTGCGAGGTGAACCCGGCACGCCGGCGGTAGTTAGACGGTGACATCCCGATGCTGCGGGTGAAGCGGGAGCTGAACGTCCCGACGCTGTTGTAGCCGACGCGGAGGCTGATGTCGGCGACGTTCAGCGAGGTGGAGACGAGCAGGTACTTGGCGTGCTGGAGGCGCAGTGCCGAGAGGAAGCGTCCAGGTGAGATGCCGGTTGCTCGTTGGAACATGCGAGTGAAGTGGAACTTGCTGAACATCGCCGAACGGGCGAGGTCGTCCACTGTCAGTTGATCTCCGAGATTCTCCCGCATGGTGGTGATCGCGCGTTTGACCGCTCTCTCGATCGGATCCTCCACGGTTTCCCCCTTTGATGGCAGCGTCGGCAGCGGCTGTCCGGACGGAACCAGCTGGTCCGGTCTCCGCGGATAACGAACACATTTCTGTAAGCCATCCAATTGAAGCGACGGCTATTTGACAATGTGAGCGGATGTGGCGTGCCGCTCGGTCGTTTGCTCTGCTCGCATCGAGGTTAGTCGAGGGCTGACGGGTTGACAACACTGCTCATCCCATTTGGTTGCCGCGCCGCAATCGGGAAGTGGTATCCCTGCTGAGCAGCGGTTCTGTGCCATTCGGGGGTCGAAGCTGATGGTGTGCGGGTAGCGGCACGCACCACTTACCAGCCGTGGGTCCATTGGGGAAAGTGAAACATGTGTCCCGGAAAGTGAGCGAATTCGCCGACGCGCTTTCCGCGGTAAAAGGGCAGTTTGGTCGTGGCATGTCCTGCTCAGGACGTATACCGGATCCGGTCAATACGGGATGTCCCGCCCCTGCGTTCCGGCGAGCCCTCCGCGTCGCTTCGAACAGGGCGATCACGGAGGGCGATAGCTGGTGACTTAGTGTGAGCGATTAATTTCCTGCCGATCCGATGGGGAATCCTCAAGGAGTGTGCGTCAGCGGATGCCGATTCGCGGCGACCGGCGGCCTGCGGCCCGAGATCGGCGAGGACGATAAGTGCCGCTCAGCGCGTATCCTCGTCGTCACTTCCGCCAGGACGGCCCCCCGGGTGAATCGAACTGCGCGGCAGAACGAGAGTGAAATGTGCGCCGGGAAGCCGGCGAATGTCTTCGGCGCAGTTACCCAAAGTGAGAACTGATCGGCGGGTAAACGTCACTCGGAGTCAGAAGGAACGAGCTGGGCAATCGTCCTCGACACTTTGCGGCACCGACGTGGGTCCGGTCGATCCGTCGTCGGTGGTCGCCGGCATCCCCGTCGGTTCGCCGTCGCGGTCTCGGCTCGGGGCCGATGGTTCCGGGCGGGAGCCCGAGACCGCCGCTCGCATCGCGATCCCGGGCCCGACCACCTTCGGGGGGAGCAGGGCCTTGACGACCGACGACGCGCGGCGCGTCCCGGGCGGCCCCGTCAGGCCTTCACGTCGTTCATCACGGCGCGACGACCCGCGGTGGCGCCGTCCGGCGACGGTGCGCCGTAGGTGACTGCCACACCCCGTGCCTGAGCTGCCCGGACGATGCCCGGCACGGCCCGCTCGGCCAGCGCTGCGATGGTGGAGGCCGGGTTCACGGTCAGCGCACCGGGCACCGCCGAACCGTCGGTGACGAAGATTCCCGGATGTCCGCGAAGCTCGTGTCGGTCGTCGAGCGCCGACGTCGCCGGGTCGTCCCCGATCCGGCAGGACGCCAGGGGGTGCACCGTGTACGCGCCGACCAGGTCGTTGGTCCACGGGCTGACCGTGGCCAGTCCGTCGCGTTCGAGGATGTCCTTGATGTCCGCGTCGGCGAGCGACCAACCGCGCCAGGTGTTGGCGGTCGGACGGTAGCTCAGCGGACCGTGGCCGAGCATCTGCTGGGAGAACCGGTTGGCGTTGCCGGTCTCCGGTGGCGGGCCGAAGACGCCCTCGTTGTCGTCCTCGGACATGATGAAGATGGTCAGCCAGGACTGCCACCGGCGCAGCATCTCCTTCTTCCTCACCCCGAACCAGGACGGCGGGTCCGACCCCGCCACCTGGGCGAGGATCGTGCCCAGGCCGGGCGGGAAGTACAGCTGCTCCAGCGAGTAGCGCTCGAACTCGGGCAGGTTCCCGTCCAACCGGTCCCAACTGGCCACCGTGGGCCCACGGCCGATCTGGTACGCCTGGTAGGCGGTGCCGTCCGGCCGGCTCAGCCCGAGCACCTCGCGGACCCGGTCCTCGTCGAACACCGCAGTGTTCAGCCGCTCCCCGTTGCCGGAGAAGTAGCGACCGACCGCGTGGGGCATCGGCCCCAGGGTGCCCTCGGAACGCTGCAGGATCACCGGGGTGGCACCGGCCCCGGCCGCCACCACCACGATCTTGGCGTCTATGGTGCCGCTGTCGTGCAGGATCCGGTAGTCCTCGGCGTCGACGACCCGGTAGTGGACCCGGTAACCGTCGTCGGTGCGTGAGATGCTCTGGACCTCGTGCAACGGGCGGATCTGCGCGCCGTGCGCCAGCGCGGCGGGCAGGTAGTTCAGCAGCAGGGACCGTTTGGCGTCGAACCGACAGCCGGCCATCATCCAGTTGCAGTTGGTGCACTGTGCCACGTCGATCGCCGACGGTGCCGCATTCGCGGTCCGGCCCGCGTGCCGACAGGCGGCGGCGAACAGGCCACCGGCGTACGGGACGGTGTCCCACTCGGTCCGGGTGATGGGCAGCGCCTCGGCGACCCTGTCGTACCACGGATCGAGGTCGTCTCGGCTGATCGCGGCCGGCCACATGCGCCGACCCAGACTGCCCTGACGCTCGAAGACGAACCTGGGTGCTCGGGGCATGGTGGCGAAGTAGACGACACTGCCGCCGCCGACGCAGTTGCCGCCGAGCACGCTCATCCCGTCGCCGACCACGAAGTCGAAGGCCCGGGTGTAGGACGAGCCCAGGAGGAAGTCCTGGTCGAACTCCTCGCTGCGCAGCCAGGGGCCGCGTTCGAGTACGGTGACCCTGGCTCCTCCGGCGGCGAGGTGGTACGCCGGGATGGCGCCTCCGAAGCCACTGCCGATGACGAGGACGTCTGTCGATTCCGTGGCGTTCATGCCG
Source organism: Micromonospora sp. NPDC000207 (assembly GCF_040300925.1). Classification (NCBI taxonomy): domain Bacteria; kingdom Bacillati; phylum Actinomycetota; class Actinomycetes; order Micromonosporales; family Micromonosporaceae; genus Micromonospora; species Micromonospora sp. NPDC000207. The sequence continues at coordinate 10,864 of NZ_JBEPEQ010000123.1, read as the reverse complement.
GGCTCCCGGTGGCTGTCGTGTCGGGGTGGGGGTCGGCCAGGCGCCGACCGTACGAGTACGGCGCGAAGCGCCAGAGGCCGTCACCGTTCGGAAGGGCGTACCCGATGGTCAGCAGGCCCGGGTGCCCGGCCGCCAGCGCTTCGGGAGTGCTGCGGTGGGCGGCGCTGTCGAACGCCATGTTGCTGAACAGGGCGAGTCCGACCCACATCTGCTTCTCCGGGTGATCCGGTCTGGTGAGCCGGTCGACGAGTGCGGTGCGGTGGTCGAAGGACAGGGCCACGAAGGGCGGCACGTCGTCGTCGAGGCTCAGCCGTCGTTCGGCGGCGAAGTCGAGCGCATGCTCGTTCAGTGCGAGGACCATGGCGTCCAGCGCGGGTGCGAGCCCACCGGCGGGGTGCTCGACGAGTTCCACCGCCCCGGCCGCGACCGCGCCTGGGCCGGGTGAAGCCCCGGCGACGGAACGGTCGTCGGGGGTGCGCTTCTCCCCGGGGATGATGGTGTCCGCGAATGCTTCGAGTACCAGGGTCCGGTCCGCGTCCGGCTCGGGTGTGTCGGGGTGCACCACGTCGTCTCCTGTCCAGCAGTTGCACGCCGCGCCGGATCGCGCCGCGATCGTCGCCTGAAGCGACGGGGCCTCACCGGGTGCGGCCTGGGGGAGGTCTCCTCCCGGGGTGCCGCGGACTCGGCGGTCGGCCGTGTTGCCGCCGGACCCATCGTCGCGGTGGTGCCCGAGACCCGCATCTCCGTCGTTGCGCTCGTGCACCGGGTCGCACCAGGTCTTCTCCTGGCTTGCGATGTCCGCAGTGGAGGGTTCCCGGCGGCCTCGGCGGTTCCATACTGGCGGACGACCAGGCCCACCCGCCGTCCGTCGGTGGTCGTCAGGGTGACGCGCGGCGTCGCCCGGTCGAGGTCGGAGCCTGGGCAACGCGCTGGAGGTGGAGATGGTCGCCGGTAGAGTCGCGTCCTCAGTGGTTCAGCGACAGGTCAAGTACGTCACCGTCGTGCCGGCGCTGCGGGCCACCGGTCTGGTCGCCGAGGTCTACGCGCAGGTGGCCGAGGAGATGCGGCTGGTGGTGCCACCGGCGATGCTGCACTCGCCGGCCCCGGACGTGCTCGCGGGCTACTGGGCGCTGCTGCGGGAACCGCTCGCCGCCGACGGGGTGGATCGGGCGGCGAAGGAGGCCGCCGCCGCTGCGGTCTCCATCGCCAACATCTGTCCGTACTGCGCGGACATGCACACGGTGGGCATGTACGACCTCTCCGGTGAGCACGACGCCGAGGCGGTGGCCGCCGACCGGATCGAGGAGGTGGCCGATCCGCGCCTGCGTGCCGTGGCGGCGTGGGCGCGTACCGCGCACCAGTCGGACGACCGGGCGCCGGCCCCGGCCGATCTGACAGCGGCACAACGGGCCGAACTCGTCGGAGTCGTGGTGGCGTTCCACTACGTGGCGCGCATGGTCAACGTGTTCCTGTCGAACTACCTGCTTCCGCCGGGCCTCAGCCCCCGCTCTCGGCGGCGGCTCAAGCAGGGGATCAGCCGGATCCTGCGCCCCACGCTACGGGAGCCACGCCGAGCCGGGCGGGCCACCGCACTGCTGCCTGCGGCACCGGCCGGGACGGGTCCGCGGTGGGTCGACGGGCAGCCGGAGGTCGCCCGGGCGTTCGCCGCGGCCTATCGGGTCTTCGACGCGGCCGCAGAGCGCTCCGTGCCACCGGTCGTACGCCGGCTGGTGCAGGACCGGCTGGCCGCGTGGCGCGGCGAGGAGACCGGGCTGAGTACGCAGTGGTGTGAGCGGCTCCTCGTCGACCTGACCCCGGCGGACGCCGCGGCGGGACGGCTCGCACTGCTCACCGCGCTCGCCTCGTACCGGATCGACCAGGAGGTGGTCGGTGAGTTCCGACGCCACCACCCGGACGACCGGACGCTGGTCGACCTCACGGCGTGGGCCAGCGCCACTGCCGCTGCCGTCGTCGGTGAGCGTTGTGCCGCCGAGTGGCCGGCCGTCCCCTCCGACGCCGGTGAAAGGAAGCACGCAGAGAGGCGTGGGACGCGACCGGCGGCAGGCATCGTGGATTGACGGGGATCCGTCTCGGGTCGGTACCCGACCGACCCTGTGTGAGGGAGGTCAGATGGGCACAGACGTGGCGCCGAGGACCACGGCCGGCCTGGCAGACAAGATCAACGGGCGGCACCACCGGTTCGCGCTGAACGCGTTCATGTTGATCGTCATCGCCCACTGGGCGGAGCATCTCACCCAGGCGTACCAGATCTGGGTGCTCGGTTGGCCGGTTCCGCAGGCCCGTGGGGTGCTCGGGTTGGCCTACCCGTGGTTGGTCACGTCGGAGTGGCTGCACTACGGATACGCGCTGATCATGTTGATCGGGCTCTGGGTGCTGCGCGGTGCCTTCGTGGGCCGGGCCCGTACCGCGTGGCTGATCGCGTTCGGTGTCCAGTTCTTCCACCACGTGGAGCACCTGCTGCTGTTCGTCCAGGCGCAGAGCGGGACGGTGTTCTTCGGCCAGGCTGTACCCACCAGCCTGCTGCAACTGGTGCTGCCCCGGGTGGAGCTGCACCTGTTCTACAACACCGTGGTCTTCGTTCCGATGGTGCTCGCGATGATCTATCACCTACGGCCCACCGCCGCCGAGTCGCAGCACATGAACTGTTCATGTGTCCGACCGGGGACGGTCGTGTCGACGTCGTCGTGAGCACCGGCCACGCTGCCGGGACACCCGCCCTCCGGCGTGTCCCGGCACGCTGGGGCAACGCGGTGGTGGCAGCCATGGTGGTGATCGTGTTCGGGTTGTCGCTGGCGCCCGATCCGGATCCGGTGCGGCTGGTGGGCACCTTCCCCGCTGACGGGGAGGTGCTCGCCGCCGCGCCGACCGCCGCGGCGGTCACCTTCAGCCGGCCGGTGGACCCGGTCCGGGTGCACCTGAGCGTCTCCCCGGCCGAGGGCGGTCCGGTCGTCTCCACCGGTGCTCCCCAGTTGGTGGGCGAGGACGTCACGGTCGGCCTGTCGATCGTCCGGCCGGGGACCTACCTGTTGGCCTACCACGTGCTACTACCCGACGGTCGGGAACAGACCGGGGTCCGACGGTTCGTCGTCGCCGGGATGGACGGGGTGGCCCCGACGATCGGCGCCGACCGGGACGAGGTCCCGATCCCCGGTCACCACCACGTCGGCGACGACCTGTTCAGCCGGGGGTTGCTGGTTCTCGACGGGGTCCTGATCCTCGTCGTCCTGGCCCTGATCCTGCGGCGGCCCCGTCCCGTCGGCCGGCGTCGCCGATCGTCGGTACGGACGCCGGGGTCGTGGCGCCGCGACAGTGAAGCCCCACCCGGGGCGTGAAGGAGGAACGACCATGCCGACTGCTCTCGGTTCGCTGCGGCGACTGGTGCTGACGCCCGCACTGGTGGAGACGACCTTCACCCGTCGGGGCTTCCCACCCGGCGACGAAGGGGTCACCCGTCGACTGGAGGCCGTTCCGCAGGCGGTCGTCTGCGGTTTCGAGTGGGGCATCGACAGCCGCGGCCAGTGGGAGCTGGAGCGCCGTCTCGAACTCGTGGAGCCCGAGATGCGCGGCTTCGCGTACGAGGGGGCCGCGATGGCCCTGACCATCCTCGACACCATGGGCCCCGGTCGTGGCGGGCGGGCGGCAGCCCTGCTCGCGGGGCCCGGCCTACCGCACACCTTCCTCACCTACATCGGGATCGGCTTCGCGATGGCACGGCTGCCGCGTCCGCTGTGGAAGAAGGTCCTGCCCGACCTCACCGGCACCCCCTACTACCCGACGATGAGTTGGCTGGCCGTCGACGGGTACGGATTCGACCGGGCCTACTTCGAGACGCCGCGGTGGGTCGATCGGCAGGAACGGCTCGCCGCGTACCCGTGGCGAGGCCGGGCGGACTACTTCCCCCGCGCGGTCGACCAGGGCATCGGTCGTGCCCTGTGGTTCATCCACACCGCCCGGCCGGACCACGTGGCGACTGCTGTGGGACGCTTCGCCGACCAGCGGCAGGCCGACCTGTTCAGTGGCGTCGGACTGGCGGCCGCCTTCGCCGGCGGCTGCGACGCGTCGGGGTTGCAGGCGCTGGTGCGCGCCGCCGGTCCGTACGCCTCCCACCTGGCGCAGGGGGCGGTGTTCGCCGCGAAGGCCAGGGTCTTCTCCGGGTTCGTGCCGGAGCACGCCCGAGTCGCGGTCCCGGCGCTGACCGGCATGTCGCTCGAAGCAGCAGCCGTGCTGGCCGACGACGTGGTCGCCGACGGACTGCCGACCACCGGGGAACCGGACTACGAAGTGTGGCGTGAGCGGGTCCGGGCTCAATTGTCGACAGTGGGAAGATCAGTTCAGTAGTGCTTTCTGCTATCCATTCCCGCCCGACCTGTGTCGGGCGGGAATGCGCTGTTCTGTGCCGGGTGGGCCAGTCCGCAACAGCGAAGAAGAAATGCCGGGGGTGAGCGTTCAAGAATGGGCTGACATCGCTTCAGTCGGGAGCCCTGATGAAAGCTTGGCGGACGCTTCGGCGTCGAGTCCTCACCCCTGACGTCTCGCAGACCCTGATGTCCGTACGTGGCTTCCACGTCAAGGACCAGGCCGGGCGGGAACGTCTGGAGAACGTCGGTCGGTACTTCCTGACCGGCTACGCGGCCGCGGCCGAGGCGCGTACCGCCGCCGAGGCGGAGGTCCCTCTGGAGGCCGTGGCGGCACCGTACCGGGGCTTCGCCTACGAGGGCGCGGCGATGGCCTCAGCCGTCCGCGACGCCCTCCCCGGTGGTGGTCGGCACGTGCGCGACCTGCTGGCCGGTCGGGGCGACCGGCACGTGTACATGGCCTACGTGGGGGTCGGCTGGGCGATGGCTCGGCTGCCCCGTCCGCTCTGGGGGCGGCTGCACGCCCCGGACCCACTGCTGCGCTGGCTGGTCCTCGACGGGTACGGGTTCCACCAGGCGTACTTCAAGACCAGCCGGTACGTCGACGGCCAGTACCGTCACGACCGGTTCCCGTGGCCGGTCGAGGGGCCGGCCGACTACGCCGCCAGGGTCGTCGACCAGGGGGTCGGCCGGGCCACCTGGTTCGTCTGTGGCACCGACGCGCGCCGGGTCGTGCAGACCTTCGACCGCTTCGCCGCCGACCGCCGGCCCGACCTGTACGCCGGCGCCGGCCTGGCCGCCACCTACGCGGGCGGTGCCGGGGCGCAGGAGTTGACCTGGCTGCGTGACGCTGCCGGCCCGTACGCCGCCGACCTCGCCCAGGGCGCGGCCTTCGCGGCTGGTGCGCGGGTGCGGGCCGGGCTGGTGGTGCCGCACAACGAGGTGGCCACCCGGATCCTGTGCGGGCTGCCGACCCAGGCGGCGGCGGCGGTGACCGACGAGGCCCGCATCGACCTCGCCGCCGTCGGTGCCACCCCCGTGTACGAGGTGTGGCGCCAACGCATCAAGAGCACGTTCGCGTCTACCCGGCGCGCCTGACCCGAGTCGACTGTCCTCAGGTGGTCGGTGGCTTTGCCGAAACGGCATCGGGTCACCGAAGAAAGGCGATCAGAAAATGACGAGAATTGCCGTCGTCGGCATGGCGTGCCGGTACCCGGACGCCACCTCGCCGAGGGAGTTGTGGGAGAACGCGCTCGCCGGCCGGCGGGCGTTCCGCCGGCTGCCGGACGTCCGGATGCGCCTCGACGACTACTGGGACGCCGACCCGGCGGCTCCAGACAAGTTCTACGCGCGCAATGCCGCCGTCATCGAGGGATACGAGTTCGACCGGATCGCCTACAAGATTGCCGGCAGCACGTTTCGTTCCACGGACATGACCCACTGGCTGGCGCTCGACGTGGCTGCGAGCGCACTGGCCGACGCGGGGTTCCCGATGGGGGACGGGCTGCCGCGCGAGCGCACCGGGGTGGTGGTCGGCAACAGCCTCACCGGTGAGTTCTCCCGCGCCAACCAACTGCGCCTGCGGTGGCCGTACGTGCGGCGCATGGTGGCGGCGGCGCTCAAGGAGCAGGACTGGGACGACGATCAGCTGGGCACGTTCCTCGACGAGTTCGAGGCGACCTTCAAGAGCCCGTTCCCGCAGGTCGACGAGGACACTCTGGCCGGGGCGCTGTCCAATACGATCGCCGGGCGGATCTGCAACCACTTCGACTTCAAGGGCGGCGGGTACACCGTGGACGGGGCTTGTTCGTCCTCGCTGCTGTCGGTCGCCACGGCGGGTAAGACGCTGATCGACGGCGACGTGGACGTGGCGGTCGCCGGTGGTGTGGACCTGTCGATCGATCCCTTCGAGATCATCGGGTTCGCCAAGACGGGTGCGCTGGCGCGCGGCGAGATGCGCGTGTACGACCGCTCCGCGAACGGCTTCTGGCCCGGCGAGGGCTGCGGGATGGTGGTGTTGATGCGCGAGGTCGACGCGGTCGCCGCCGGCCACCGCATCTACGCCACGCTCACCGGTTGGGGCATCTCCTCGGACGGCAAGGGCGGCATCACCCGGCCGGAGGTCGGCGGGTACCGCCTGGCGCTGCGGCGGGCCTACCAGCGCAGCGGGTTCGGCATCGAGACGGTCGGCCTGTTCGAGGGGCACGGTACCGGCACCAGCGTCGGGGACACCACCGAGCTGACGGCGCTGTCCGCGGCCCGCACGGCCGCCGGTGGCGCGGGCCTGCCGGCGGCGGTCGGGTCGATCAAGGCCATGATCGGACACACCAAGGCCGCGGCCGGAGTGGCGGGTCTGATCAAAGCGGCGATGGCGGTCCACCAGGAGGTCCTGCCCCCGGCCGTGGGGTGCGTCGACCCGCACGAGGTGCTCACCGGCACGTCACCAGCGCTACGCGTGCTGCGCAAGGCCGAGGCGTGGCCCACCGACGTTCCGGTCCGGGCGGGTGTCACGGCGATGGGCTTCGGCGGCATCAACACCCACATCGTGTTGGAGAACCCGCGTCCTCGCCGCCGGGTGCCGCTGGACACCCGGACCCGCGCCCTGGCCGCCTCGATCCAGGACGCCGAACTGCTGGCCGTCGACGCCGCCTCCGCACCGGAACTGGTCCAACGGCTGACCCGGCTGGTCGACTTCGTGGGTTCGGTGTCGTACGCGCAGTTGGCGGACCTCGGTGCCACGCTGCACGGCGAGCTACGCGACCTGCCGTACCGGGCGGCGGTCGTGGCGACGTCGCCGGAGGACGCGGAGCGGCGGTTGCGGCAGCTGCGTACGGCGGTCGAGGCCGGCGAGACCCGGCAGTTCTCCTCCGACGGCCGCAGCCTGCTGGGCCACGTCAACGGTCCTGGCCGCATCGGGCTGCTGTTTCCCGGGCAGGGCTCCGGGCGCGGCACCAGCGGTGGCGCACTGCGTCGGCGCTTCACCGAGGTCGAGGAGACGTACCTGCGCGCCGACCTGCCCACCGGTGGGGACGTCGTCGCCACCGAGGTCGCCCAGCCCCGCATCGTCACCGGGTCCACCGCCGGCCTGCGGGTGCTGCACACGTTGGGCATCGAAAGCTCGATCGCCGTCGGACACAGCCTCGGTGAGCTGTCCGCCCTGCACTGGGCCGGTGTGCTCGACGAGGCCGACCTGCTGCGCATCGCCAGTCTTCGCGGAGCCGCCATGGCCCGGCACAGCTCGTCGGGCATGATGGCCAGCCTCGCCGCGGATCCCGAGGCCCTCGATCCGCTCCTGGCCGACCTACCGGTCGTGGTGGCGGCCTACAACGGCCCGGGCAACACCGTCGTCGCCGGCACCGACGAGGCGGTACGGGCGGCCTGCCAGCGGGCCGGCGACGCGGGCTTCACCGCCACCGTGTTGCCGGTGTCACACGCCTTCCACTCGCCCCTGGTGGCCCCCGCCGCCGACGAGTTCGGTGCCGCGCTGGCCGACCGGCAATGGCATCCGTTGGCCGGTCGGGTGATCTCCACCGTGACCGGTGACCTGCTGCCGCCGCACACCGACGTGCCGGCCCTGCTGCGTCGGCAGATCACCGACCCGGTGCTGTTCACCCAGGCGGTGGGGCTCGCCGCGAAGTCCGTCGACCTCTTCGTCGAGGTGGGGCCCGGTCGGGTGCTCGCCGGCCTGGCCGGTCGGGCGACCGACGTACCTGCGGTGTCGTTGGACACCGACGACGAGTCCATCGCCAGCCTGCTCACGGTGGTCGGGTCGGCCTACGTCGTCGGAGCGGCCCGGATCGAGGCGGCGTTGTTCCACGGGCGGCTGATCCGACCGCTGGCGGTCGGTGCCGAGTTCTCCTTCTTCGCCAACCCGTGCGAGCAGGCACCTTCGGTGGACCTACCGGTGCGGGCCGCCGGTCCGGTGCCGGTGGCGGAGGCGGACGCCCAGTCGGCCGCCGTGGTGCCGGGCGAGACCACCGTCGACCTGTTGCGTCGGATCGCCGCCGAGCGGGCCGAACTGCCCCCGGAGACCGTCCGGCCGGACAGTCGCCTCCTCGACGACCTGCACCTGAGTTCGATCACCGTCGGCCAGGTGGTCAATCAGCTGGCCCAGCGGCTGAACGTGCCGCCGGCAGCGGTGCCGACGAACTTCGCGGTGGCCACGGTCCAGGAGCTGGCCGAGGCGCTGGACACCCTCGCCGCCACCGCCTCCGCTGACGACGCCGTCGCGGCACCGGTGGTCGCCGGCGCCGCCCCGTGGGCGCGGGCGTGGCGGATCGACCTCGACGTGGCCGAACCACCCACCCGTGCCGACGCGCCGGAGGACGGCACCTGGCAGCTCTTCGCCGCCGACGACCACCCACTGGCGACGGAGCTGCTCGCCGAGCTGCACCGAGCCCGCCTCGGTGGCGGGGTGCTCGTGTGGCTGCCGCAGGACTGTCCCGAGGAGGCGCTGGAACACGCGCTGCGCGGTGCCCAGCAGGCTGCGCGGGGTGGACCGGGCACCCGGTTCGTCCTGGTCGACCACGGTCGTGGCGGGGCCGGACTGGCCAAGACGTTGCGCCTGGAAGCACCGCACCTGCGGGTCACAGTGGTGCACCTGTCGGACGCCTCCGGCGCTGTCGAGCGGGTGACCGCCGAGGTGGCGGGCACAGTCGGGTTCGTCGAGGTCGACTACGACGCCGACGGCACCCGCCGGGTGCCCGTCCTGCGGGCCATGTCCGTGCGTCCGCAGATCAGCCGCCCGGCGCTGGACGACACCGACGTGCTGCTGGTGACCGGCGGCGGCAAGGGCATCACCGCCGAGTGCGCCTTGGCCATGGCCACCGACTCGGGCGCGAGCCTGGCACTGCTCGGCCGGTCGGCCCCGGCCGAGGATCCGGAGCTGGCCGCGAACCTGTCCCGGATGACGGCGGCCGGTGTCACAGTCAGGTACGCCCGGGCCGACGTCACCGATCCCGACCAGGTCCGGCGGGCGGTCGCCGAGCTGACGGCCGACCTCGGTCCGGTGACCGCCGTCCTGCACGGTGCCGGACGCAACGAGCCGGCGGCGTTGGCCAACCTGGACATGGGGGCCGTGCGCCGCACCTTCGCGCCCAAGCTGGACGGTCTCTCGGCCACCCTGGCGGCAGTGGATCCGGACCGGCTGCGGCTGCTGGTCACCCTGGGCAGCATCATCGGCCGGGCCGGGCTGCGCGGCGAGGCGCACTACGCCACGGCCAACGACTGGCTGGCCGAGGCCACCACCGCCTTCGGTCGCCGTCACCGTCACTGCCGCAGCCTCTGCCTGGAGTGGTCGGTGTGGTCGGGCGTCGGGATGGGGGAGCGGTTGTCGGTGGTCGAGTCGCTGCACCGGGAGGGCGTCGCCGCGCTCACCCCGGACCAGGGCGTGGCCGTCCTGCGGCGGTTGCTGGCCGACCCCGAGGCCACCGGTACGGTCGTCGTCTCCGGCCGCACCCAGGGCATCGACACCATCGGGTACGACCGGCCGGAGCTGCCGTTGCGACGGTTCCTGGAGAAGCCGCTGGTGCACTACCCGGGGGTGGAGCTGGTCGCCGAGACGGAACTGAACGTCGGCACCGATCTCTATCTGGCAGACCACCTCCTCGACGGCAACCTGCTCTTCCCGGCGGTCTTCGGCATGGAGGCCATGGCCCAGGTCGCCGCAGCGGTGAGGGGCACCGACGACGTGCCGGTCATCGAGCGGGCCGAGTTCCTGCGGCCGATCATCGTGCCGCCGTACGGTCGTGGTCGAATCAGGGTCGGGGCGGTCGCCACCGACGACGACACCGTCGAGGTGGCCGTCCGCAGCGAGGACACCGACTTCGTCGCCGACCACTTCACCGCGCGGTTGCGATACGGTGTCGGACCGGCGCCCGAGGGGCCACCGGAGCAGTTGTCGGACGACCTGGGTCCGGTGTCGTTGGCCCCGGACGCGGACCTCTACGGCGGTCTGCTCTTCCAGGGTTCCCGGTTCCAGCGTCTCCGCGGCTACCGGCGGGCCGCTGCCAAATGCGTCGACGCCGAGGTCGCCGCCCTGGACGGGGTCGACTGGTTCGCCCCCTTCGTGCCGGACGAGCTGCTGCTCGGTGATCCCGGTGTCCGGGATGCGTTGATGCACGGAAACCAGGTGTGTGTCCCCGACGCGACCCTGCTGCCGATGGGCGTGGACCGGATCCACCCCGGCGCAGCGGCCCTGTCGGGCCGGCGGGACCTGCGCTTCTGCGCCGTGGAACGCAGCCGCGACGGCGACACCTACGTCTACGACGTGGCGTTGCGCGACCCGGACGGGCGGACCGTGGAGCGGTGGGAGGGACTTCGGCTGCGGGCGGTTCGCAGACAGGACGGCAGCGGGCCGTGGGTGGCGCCGTTGCTCGGCGCCTATCTGGAACGCACCCTCGACGACCTGGTCGGTACGCCGGTGGCGGTGACGGTCCAGCCCGACGGCCCGGACGACGGCCCGGACGACCACGTGGCCCGTCGGCGCG
>NZ_JBEPEQ010000122.1:0-15664 GCF_040300925.1 Micromonospora sp. NPDC000207 | reverse complement strand
GACCCGCCGCCAGACCACCCGCGAACGCCAGACCAGCAACACCCAGAACACTCCTACGCAGCACCGAGTTCATCATCGACAGCTCCATCCGGGGGTACGACACCCACCCACAGGGCAGATGCGGACACCGTCAGGCGCCCAACGAAAAAGGGGAAAGATCAAGAAGGGGAAACCCGAGCGGGGAGCCGCGCTCACCTCGCCAGGCCCATGTCCAACGACCGCCGGCCCACAGCCATTCCCGGCCGGACCCACACACCCCGGAGGCTCCTCACCCCCGCCGGTGCCACTCGGTCGTACGGAGGGTGTAACGACTCCACCCCCGCCGCCATTCCACCCCCCGAGTGCCCCCGACCACACCTCCACACCGGGACATAACCGACATCGGGCTCACCGTCGGCGGGACACTCCGGTCAACCCGGGTCGGCGGTACGCGCAGACGACAGTGGGGACCGACCGGCTGCGCCGGTCGGTCCCCACATGCGATGTCGGTCAGCGGGTCACCAGAGCTGGTGGACGACGTCGGCCGCCTGCTCCTCCCACTGGGCGTAGGCGTACGGGAACGCCGACACCTGCACGGTCTGCGCCGCAGTGGTCAGCGGCAGGTCCTCCCAGCCGCCGACGTTCTTGAGGGCGTCGAAGAAGGCGGTCGACGAGTACTCGGGGTCGGTGATCTGGTCAGGCGTGCCCCAACCGGACGACGGGCGCTGTTGGAACAGACCCTGCGAGTCGTGGTCGTTGTACACGCCCAGGTGGCCGAGGTTGTACAGCTTCGACTCCTGTAGTGAGGTGGCGATGCCGATCACGGCACCCCGCTCCCCCACGCCGGTGCGCTTGGCCGTCTCGATGATGGTCCGGGCGTTGTCGATCTGCGCGTCGTCGAGGGGGACCCGCGACTGTGCGCCCTCCACCCCGTGCGGGATCAGGTCGTCACGGGTCGGCTTGGCCGATTCGCTGCGGACCGTGCCGGTCTGCCACGCACCGGTGGTCAGCCCCGACTCGGGCGTACCGGCGGTGCGGGACTTGCCGGTGGCCAGGTCGATGGCGGCCACCGCCCCCTCGTGCGGGGTGGCGGCGAGCGGCGCGGCGACGGCGGTGGGGCCGACGGCGAGGCCACCGATGGCGGCGACACCGACGACGGACAGCGCGGCCTTGCGGTACGGGGTCGTGGCGATGGCGGGGAGCCATCGGGTGAAGTCCGACTTCACGATGGTTGCCCTTTCGATCGTTGCGACGCGCCCGGGGGGTGGGCGCGTACCGGGGGACTTGCTGCCGTCAGCGGGTTTGACAGACGGCCTTACGGGAAGGACAACCCCCTCCACCTTGTCGGTCATTCCGGATATGCCGGATACGGCCGATCGGTGTGGTCCGGGTCACACCTCGACGTCGACAGGGAGCGGACGAACCGGCCGACAGGCACGCAGACACGACCGGGGCGCCCGGTGTCGGTCAGTCGACCGCACCGGGCGCCCCGGTCGTGCGCTGTCTGTGGCTCAGTGCCCCCTGGCGATCCACTCCTCCAGGTGCGGGGCCTCGGCCCCGACGGTGGTGCTGTCCCCGTGCCCGGTGTGCACCACGGTCTCCGGCGGCAGGGTCAACAGCCTGGTCCGGATCGACTCGACGATGGTGCCGAAGTCGCTGTACGACCGCCCGGTGGCCCCCGGTCCCCCGGCGAACAGGGTGTCGCCGGTGAAGACGACGCCCAGGTCCGGGGCGTGGAAGCTGCACGCCCCGGGGCTGTGACCGGGGGTGTGCAGGACGTGCAGGGTGGTCCCGGCCACCTCCACGGTGTCGCCGTCGTGCAGCTGCCCGGCCGGTGGCACGTCGGGGTGGACCATGTCCCAGAGCACCCGGTCGTCGGGGTGCAGCAGGACCGGCGCGTCGACGGCGCGGGCCAGGCGGGGGGCGAAGCGTACGTGGTCGTCGTGGCCGTGGGTGGCCAACACCGCCCGGACCCGACGACCGGCCACCACCTTCAGGATGGCGTCGACGTCGTGCGGGGCGTCCAGGACGACGCACTCGTGGTCGTCGCCGACCACCCAGACGTTGTTGTCGACGTCGAAGGTCTGCCCGTCGAGGGAGAACGTGCCGGAGGTGACGGCGTGGTCGACACGGGCGGCCATCAGAAGATCACCACCGAACGGAGGACGTCGCCGTGGTGCATCTTGGCGAAGGACTCCTCCACCTGGTCCAGGGTGATCTCCTCGGTGACGAAGGCGTCGAGGTCGAGCCGCCCCTGCTTGTACAACTCGGTCAACATCGGGAAGTCCCGACCTGGCAGACAGTCGCCGTACCAGCTGGACTTCAGCGCACCACCCCGACCGAAGACGTCCAGCAGGGGCACCTCGACTGTCATCTCCGGCGTCGGTACGCCGACCAGCACGACGGTCCCGGCCAGGTCCCGGGCGTAGAAGGCCTGCTTCCAGGTCTCCGGCCGCCCCACCGCGTCGATCACCACGTCCGCCCCGAACCCGTCGGTGACCGCCTGGATCGCGGCGACCGGGTCGTCCTGCGAGGCGTCGACGGTGTGGGTGGCACCGAACCGGCGGGCCCAGTCCAGTTTGCGGGAGTCGGTGTCCACCGCGACGATGGTGGTCGCCCCGGCGAGGGCCGCCCCGGCGATCGCCGCGTCCCCCACACCGCCGCAGCCGATCACCGCCACCGAGTCACCCCGGGTGACCTGACCGGTGTTCACCGCAGCGCCGATACCGGCCATCACCCCGCACCCGAGCAGGCCCACCGCCGCCGGCCGGGCGGCCGGGTCGACCTTGGTGCACTGCCCGGCGTGCACGAGGGTCTTCTCGGCGAACGCGCCGATGCCCAGCGCCGGGGTGAGTTCGGTGCCGTCGGTGAGGGTCATCTTCTGCGTGGCGTTGTGGGTGGCGAAGCAGTACCAGGGGCGTCCGCGTCGGCAGGCCCGGCAGACCCCGCAGACCGCCCGCCAGTTGAGCACCACGAAGTCACCCGGCGCGACCTCGGTCACGCCCTCCCCGACCTGCTCGACGACCCCGGCGGCCTCGTGCCCGAGCAGGAAGGGGTAGTCGTCGTTGATGCCGCCCTCGCGGTAGTGCAGGTCGGTGTGGCAGACCCCGCAGGACTGCACCCTGACCACCGCCTCGCCCGGCCCCGGGTCGGGAACCACGATGGTGGTGACCTCGACCGGAGCCCCCTTGCTCCGCGACACGACTGCCCTGACCTGCTGGCTCACGTTGCCTCCCTGCTGGTAGCGGGTGTCCCTCCCGCGAACCTACCGCCGATCGGCCGGGTCGGCTCCGCTCGCGGGTCAGCCGCCCGCCCCGGGGGCGACGGCACTCTCGGCGGCGACCTGCCGCCGAGCCGCGTTGCGCAGGCGTACCACCTGGACCGCCCCGACCGCCCAGAGGACGTACTGCATCGCGAAGGCCCAGCGGAACGAGTCGAGCGTCGGCGGCCCGCCCCCGCCGGCCACATCGAGGACGACGCCGATCGCCAGGATGATCACGATCGAGGCGACGAAGCCGCCGACGTTGACGATGCCGGAGGCGCTGCCGATCCGGTGCACCGGGTTGAACGTCCGGGCGTAGTCGAACCCGATCATCGATCCCGGGCCGCTGACCGCGAGCACCAGGACCAGCATCACCAACAGCCACCGGGGCGCGGGGCCGGGCCAGGCGAGCACCACCGTCCAGGCAGCGGCCTGCGCACCGACCAGGACGAGCACCAGCGAGGAACGGTGGAAGGGGTAGCGGGCACAGAGTTGGGCGATCCCCGGCCCCACCAGCAGCCCGGCGAGGATCATCACGGTGATCAGGCTGGCGGCTGCGGTCGGGGCCAACCCCTGCCCCTGCACCAGGAACGGAAAGCCCCACAGCAGGGCGAAGATCCCACCCGAGAAGGAGGTGACGAAGTGCGTCCACAGGCCCAACCGGGTGCCGGGGTGAGCCCAGGCGGCGGCCAGGTTCCGACGGACCACGGCCAGAGCGGGCGGCGACGCGACGACGACGGCGTGCGGGTGGTCCCGCAGGGCGGCGGCCACCATCAGCGACACGGTGGCGGTCAACCCGGCGGCGGTCAGGAAGGTTCCGCTCCACCCCAGCCACTGCAGCATCGCCACCAGCGGCACCGCACCGACGACCGCACCGAACTGGCCGAAGGTCGCTGTCAACTGCACCAGCAGCGGGTTGCGCCGCCCGGGGAACCACACGGCGACGACCCGCAGCACGCTGATGAAGGTCATCGCGTCGCCGAAGCCGACGAGCATCCGACCGGCCACCGCCATTCCCACGTCGGTGGCGAGGGCGAAACAGATCTGTCCGGTGGCCATCAGGACGGCGCCGACGAGGAGCAGACGGCGGGAGCCGTACCTGTCGAGCAGCACCCCGACCGGGATCTGCATGGCCGCGAGCACGGCGAGTTGGGCCACCGAGAAGGTCGCCAGGGCTGCGGCGTTGATACCGAAACGGTCAGTGGCGTCGACCCCGGCCACCCCGAGTGAGCTGCGGTTGAACACCGCTGTGGCGTACGCGGCGAGGGCCACCGCCCAGACCAGGACGGCCCGACGGCTGACGACGGTGGCCGAGGTGCGACGCCGCACGGCGCTGAGAGGCATGACCCCCATCATCGTCCGAACCGTCCACGGTGGGTGAGGCACCCGCGCCGCGGGTGGCGCGCTTCACGACGGCGGCCGGGAGTTTTCCTCGGATCACATCGCCGGACACGCCGCCGCCAGTCGGCAGAACCGCTGCCCGATGGGCAGAATCGACGCATGTCTTCACACCGGTGGTTGCTCGCCGACCAGCTCGGGCCGCACTTTCTCGACGACCCTGACCAACCGGTGCTCCTCGTCGAGGCCCGGGACCTGTTCCGCCGCCGGCCCGTGCACCGGCAGAAGGCGCACCTGATCCTGTCGGCCCTGCGGCACCGGGCGGCCGAGCTGGGCGACCGGGCGGTGTTGCTGCGGGCCGACACCTTCCGTGCGGCGCTGACCCGCCTCGGCACGGCGGTCGAGGTGTGCCACCCCACCACCCGGGCGGCGTTGGCGTTCGCCAGGTCGGCCGGAGTGAGGGTCCTGCCGCCCCGCGGCTTCGTCACCGGGCAGGCCGAGTTCGCGGCCTGGGCCGACCGGGGTCGGCGGGTCCGGCTCCGGATGACCGACTTCTACCGCGACGCCCGCCGACGGCACGGGGTGCTGACCGAACCGGCCGGCAACCGACCGGTCCGGTCGATGCCGCGCCGGGACCGACCGGAGGCACCCCCTCCCCCACCGATCGAGGAGGACGAGATCGACGCCGGTGTCCGCCGGGACCTCGACCGGTGGGCGGACGAGGGGGTCCGGTTCGTCGGCCGGGACGCCCCCCGGCGTCACCCCGCCACCCACGCCGAGGCGCAGGCCCGGCTGGAGCACTTCCTCCGGTACCGGCTGGCCGAGTACGGCAGGTTCGGCGCGGTGATGAGCGCCGACGACCCGGTGCTGGCCCACAGCGTGCTCTCCTCCTCGTTCAACCTGGGCCTGCTCGACCCGGAGCCGGCCGTACGCCGGGCCGAGCAGGAGTGGCGGGCCGGATCGGTTCCCCGCTCGGCGGCGGAGGCGTTCGTCAGGCAACTGCTCGGCTGGCGCGAGTTCCTGTGGCAGCTGTACTGGTACGTCGAGCCCCGGTGGCGTGCCGACGACTGGTTGCCCGCCGCCGAGCCGCTACCCAGGTGGTTCGCCGACCTCGACGCCGACGCGGTCGAGGCCCGGTGCCTGGCCGACGTCCTGGCCGGGGTCCGCGACCGGGCCTGGGCACACCACTCGCAGCGATTGCTGGTGCTCAACAACTACGCCCTGCAGCGGGGCTGGTCCCCGACCGAGTTGGCCGAGTGGTTCCGGTGTTCCTTCGTCGACGGCACCGGGTGGGCGATGAACGCCACGGTGCTCGGCCTGAGCCACTACGCCGACCTGGGACGGATCGAGACCCGACCGTACGCCGTCGACGGGACCTACGTCGACGAGATCAGCGACTACTGCGGGGGCTGCCGGTACGTGCCGGAGCGGGCCGTCGGGGACACGGCCTGCCCGTACACCGGGGGGTTCGAGAGTTTCCTGCACCGCAACCGGGAACGGCTGGTCTCCGACCCCCGGCTCGCCGCCGAACTGGCCGGCCGCGACGACCCGCACCGCCGGGAGTCGGTGCTGGCCCAGGAGGAGAAGCGGGGCGACGACCCGCCGTGACCGGGGGATGTCACCGGGGTCCGGGGGTGCCGGTGGGCGTGGCGTCCCGGCGGGCGGCCTGCCGGGTCAGGGCCCGGACGACGAGGTCCTGTCCGGTGGTGAGCAGCCGCCCGTACGAGCCGGGCAGGAGCCGGACCAGCAGGTCGGGTACGCGCGCCGACCAGCCGATCAGGACCCGGGGTCGACGGCGACGTACCCCGGTGAGGATCACCTCGGCGGCGCGGGCCGGGTCGATGGTGAGCAGCCGTTCGAACCGGCGCAGCTCACCGGCGACGTCGTCGGCGGGCACGTTGGCGCCCATTCGCGCGTTACGGGCGATCGCGGTCCGGATGCCGCCCGGGTGCACCGAGGTCACGCCGACGCCCTGGCCGACCAGTTCGTGACGCAGCGCCTCGGTGAAGCCCCGGACGGCGAACTTGCTGGCCGCGTAGGCGGTCTGCCCGGCCGGGGCGATCAACCCGAAGGCGCTGGAGACGTTGACCAGGTGGGCGCCGGGCTCGGCCCGCAGCGTCGGGAGCAGTTCGTGGGTCATCTGCACCACCGCCCGGAAGTTGACCTCCATGACCCAGCCGAACTCGTCGAGGGTGATCTGGTCGAACCGCCCGCCGAGGGCCACCCCGGCGTTGTTGACCAGCAGCCGGATCCGGGGGTGGCGGTCCCGGACCAGCCCGGCGGCCCGGGCGGTGTCGGCCCGGTCGGCGAGGTCGACGACGTACCCGGTGACGTCGCGGTCGCCGTGCCGACCGCGCAGGGTGTCGACGACTGCGGTGAGCCCGTCGGCGTCCCGGTCCAGCAGGACCAGGTCGCTGCCCCGGCGGGCCAGCGCGGCGGCCAGCGCCGCCCCGATGCCGCTGGCGGCGCCGGTGACCACTGCGGTCGCCCCGGTGAAGTCGAAGGTACGCACGTCAGCACTCCTCGGTCGGCGGGGTCCGGTGTGGGGCGTCGGCGGGTCCGGGTGGGCCGTCGGTGCCGTGGGAGAACCGCACACCGGCGTCGTCGAGCCGGCCGTACCGCATCAGCAGCAGGTCGCGCAGGTAGTTCTGGTACAGCCGCCAGGGGGTCCGCCGGCCCTGCCGGGGCAGCCGGTCCAGGCTGCGCAGCACGTACCCGGAGCGCAGGTCGAGCAGGGGCGACCGCCGGTCGTCGGGCGGCGGCAGCGGGGTGACGACCCGTCGGCCGGTGCGGTCGAGGTGCCGGAGCAGTCGGCAGACGTACCCGGCGACCAGGTCGGCCTTGAGCGTCCAGGACGCGTTGGTGTACCCGACGGTCAGGGCGAGGTTCGGCACCCCGGAGAGCATCATCCCCTTGTACGCGACGGTGTCGGCGGGATCGACGTCGACGCCGTCGACGGTGAGGGTCATCCCGCCGAGGACGAGCAGGTCCAGCCCGGTGGCGGTCACCACGACGTCGGCGGGCAGGTGCGTACCGGAGGAGAGCCGGACACCGTCGGCGGTGAAGGTGTCGATCCGGTCGGTCACCACCGAGGCCCGACCGGCGGTGATCGCGGTGAACAGGTCACCGTCGGGGGCCACGCAGATCCGCTGGTCCCACGGGTCGTAGTCGGGTGAGAAGTGTCTGTCGACGTCGTACCCCGGGGGCAGGTGTCGTCGTGCGGCCCGCCGCAGGACGCGGCGGGCCAGGGCCGGCGCTCGTCGGCTGAACCGGAACCCGGCGGTGGCCAGCAGCACGTTCTTCCACCGCACCAGCTGGTACGCCACCCGCTGCGGCAGTCGGCCGCGCAGGGCGTCGGCGAGGGCGTCACGCGAGGGCAGCGCCACCACGTAGCTCGGGGACCGTTGCAGCATGGTGACGTGGGCGGCCCGTTCGGCGAGGGCCGGGACCAGGGTCACCGCGCTCGCCCCGCTGCCGATCACCACCACCCGTCGGCCGGTGTGGTCGAGGTCGGCGGGCCAGTGCTGCGGATGCACCACCCGCCCGGTGAACCCGTCGAGGCCCGGCAACGGCGGGGTGTACCCGGCCTCGTGGCGGTAGTAGCCGGTGCAGACGTACAGGAAGGAGCAGGTCAGCGTGACCGACTCGGCGGTGTCGTCACGGTGGGCGTGCACCGTCCAGCGGGCTGTCGCACCGTCCCACTCGGCGCGCCGCACCCGGTGTCGGAGGCGGACGTGCTCGTCGACCCGGTACTCCCGGGCGGTCTGTCCGACGTATCGGCGGATGCTCTCCCCGTCGGCGATGGCCCGGGGGTCCGTCCACGGCCGGAACGAGTAGCCGAGGGTGTACATGTCGCTGTCCGACCGGATGCCCGGGTAGCGGAACAGGTCCCAGGTGCCGCCGAGGGCGGCCCGAGCCTCCAGCACCGCGTACGTCTTGTCCGGGCAGGACCGGCGCAGGTGGCAGGCGGCCCCGATGCCGGAGAGGCCGGCACCGACGATGAGCACGTCCACGTGGTCGCCGGTCATCTCGCCTCCCGGGTGCCTGCCTGCGGACCGTAGCCGCTCCCGTGCCGCCGTCGTCCGACCCCGGTGCTGTCGGGCAGGGGACGGCGCCGGTGGCCGAACTGTGCCACCCTGATCGGCGTCGATGCCGACGTCGGGGGTGAGGGCGACGCTACAGCTGTCGGGGTTGGTTGTGCACGTCGGAACGGCACCTGTCGACCTGACGGTGCCGGCCGGTGGGATCGCCGCCCTGCTCGCCCCGGACCGGCGGTCGAGCACCACGACGGCCCGGGTGGTGGCCGGTCTGGCGCCCGCCGTGGCCGGTCGGGTCCGGGTGGCCGGGCGGGACGTCACCGACCAGCCGCCCGCCCGCCGCCAGATCGGGTACGTCCCCGCCGGTGGGGCCCTGCTGCCCCACCTCTCGGTCCGTCGCAACATCGAGTACGGACTGCGCAAACGCGAACGGGTCGTCAAGATCTCCAACGACTGGGTGGACAGCGTCGTCGAGCAGTTGAACCTGGCTCCGACCCTGGACCTGTTGCCGCACCTGCTCTCCGACGCGCAGCGGTTCCGGGTGGCCCTGGCCCGCGCTGTCGCCGGCACACCGGAGGTGCTGGTGGTGGACCTTCCCGGCACCTCCGTACGCCTCGGGCGGCTCGCCGACCTCCTGCCCCGGCCGGAGCCGTCGGCGAGGTGGGAGAGCGCGGTCCTGGTCTGTTCGACCGACCGTCGGGGGTTGACCGACCTGGGCGTGGCCGACCCGACGGAGGTCGGGCCGGTGACGGGGAGCGGCCCGCCCGGGGCGGCCGGGTGACCGGGGTGCCGCGCCTGAGTCGACGGGGCCTGCTGCGGTCGGTCGTCGCCGTCACCTCGGCGTCCGGGGCGACGGCCTGTTCCGGGCAGGACCGGGCGGTCCGGGTGGCAGTGGTGTGGAGCGCCGACGAGTTGGCGCAGTTCCGGGCGGTGTTGCGCGGGTTCCCGGGTGCCCCGGTGCGGGTGACCAGCACCGGGGAGGACATCGACGCGTTCCTCAACGCCCGGCGTCTGGCCGGTACCAGCCCCGACGTGGCCATCCTGCCCCGCCCCGGCCTGGTCACCGAGTACGCCCGACGCGGGTGGCTGGCACCGGTGCTGCCGACCGCCACCTACCGGTCCCCCACCGGGCTCACCGAACTGCTGACCTACCGGGGGGTCGGGTACGGCGTCTGGGTCAAGGCGGCCCACAAGTCGCTGTTCTGGCACCTGCCGTCCCGGTTGCCCGAGCGCCCCGACACCTGGGACGCCCTGGTGGGGCTCACCCGGCGGCTGGGTGCCCTGGCCGTGCGGGGCGCCGGGCCCGCCCCCCTGGCCGTCGGGGCGGCCGACGGGTGGGTGCTGACCGACTGGCTGGAGAACGTCCTCGCCGACGTCACCACCCCCGAGGAGTACGACCTCCTCGCCCGGGGCGAGGCCGACTGGCGGGAACGGCCGGTGCAGGCGGCCCTGCTGCGTCTGGCCGACCTGTGGGGTACGCCGGGGGCCTTCCCCGGCGGGGGCAGGCGGGCGCTGCTCACCCAGTTCCAGGAGTCGGTGATCCAGGTGGTCCACCAGCGGGAGGCGGTGATGGTCTTCGGTGCCGACTTCGCCCGGGGGGTGGCCCGCGCGTTCGGCCGCGACGGCGAGGAGCCGGCGACGTTCCGGTTCCCGGCGGCGAACGCCGACGACGAGCCACCGCTGCTCGTCGGCGGAGACGCCGCAGTCGCCTTCACCGGGTCCGACCGGGGGGTGGCGCTGGTGCAGTGGCTCACCGAGACCGCCTCGTTCGCGCCCTGGCGGCAGGCCGGCGGATACCTGTCGCCGGACCTGAGCGTGCCGCTGCGGGAGTACGCCGACGGTCCCACCGGTGACCTCGCCCGGGAGCTGCACGCCGCCGCGAGTCCCCGGTTCGACCTGTCCGACCGGCTGCCGTCACCGTTCACCGGCACCGACGGGGTCGGGATCTGGCGGATCATGCAGGACTTCTTCGCCGACGTCACCGCCGGTGCGCCCCCGGCCGGGGCGGTCAACCGGACGACCGCCCTGTTGGCGGCGGCGGCGCAGGACACGGAGCGCGGAAGGTGAGCCGGCCGCCCGTCCTCGGCGAGCTCGTCGTCCTCGACGACGTGGGTCGCCCCCGACGCGGTCGGGCCTATCCGGCGGCCGGTGGCACCTCGGCGTTGCTGCTGCCCGCCGTGCTCCTGCTGGGGGCGCTGCTGCTCTGGCCGGTGCTGCGTACCCTGCACGCCAGTGTCACCACCGACGGACGGTGGGTGGGGACGACCCACTTCCGTGACGCCTTCGCCACCCCGGGGGCCGGGGCGGCGGTGGGCCGTACGCTGCTGTGGGCGGTGCTGGTGCCGGCCGTGGTGACCACCCTCGGCTACCTGCTCGCCACCGCCTCCCGACGGACGGCGGAGGGGGGTCTGGTCCGGCTGATCCTGGTGCTGCCGATCGCGCTCCCGCTGGTCGTGACCGCTGTGACCTTCCGGCTGCTGCTCGACCCGGCCCCCACCCGGGGGCTGGTCGCCCGGGTGCTCGGGGCGGTCTGGCCCGGCCCGGTGGACACGGTCCCGCTGCCGCTCGGTCCCGGGTTGGTGACGGTGTCCCTCATGGCGGCGTTCGTCTGGGCCTGGGTGGGTCTGGCCGTGGTGATGTTCCGGGCCGCCCTGGAGGCGGTGCCGCCCAGCCTCGCCGACGCGGTCCGGGCCTTCGGCGGCAACCGGCGCGACGTGCTCTGGGACGCCCAGTGGCGGCCACTGCTGCTGCGGACGGTGGCGGTGGTCTTCGCCCTGGTGGCGATCGGGGCCAACCGGTCCTTCGACCTCATCCTGACCATGGCACCCGGCTCGGTACGCGACGAGGCCGCCGTACTGGCCGTCCGGGTCTGGCAGACCTCCGGTGGCACCACCACCGGCCCGGGTGCCGCCCTGGGGGTGATCTGGCTGGCCGCCGTGGCCGCCGGCATGTTGGTGGCGGCGTTGTTCATCAGACAGTCGTGGCCTCCCCCACGGCCCGCCGACCCGCCGGAGGTCGACCCGACGCCCCCACCGTCACGCCGGTTGCGGCTGGTCACCGCCGGTGCCGCGATCGTCTGGCTGGTCCCGTTGGGGGTCCTCGTCGCGACCTCCCTGCACGCACCGGTGGACGCGGCGGCGCACGGCTGGTGGAGCACCCCGCCGAGCCTCGACTCCTACGCGGCCGTCCTCACCGACCCGGACCTGTGGCGCAGCCTGCTGTTCACACTGCTGCTCTCCACCGGCGTCACGGTGGCGGTGCTCGGCGTCGCGCTGCTCGCCGCCTATCCCCTGGCCTGGTTGACCGGCCCGCCGGCGCAGCTGACCGGGGTGTTCCTGACGGCGGCGGTGGTGGTGCCCGTCCAGATGATCGCCGGTCCGGTCAACGAGGTGCTGGGCGCGGTGTACTCCTCCGGGACCACCCACGGTCTCGCCCTGGTGCACGTGGCCCTGGGGGTGCCGTTCGCGGTGCTGGTGCTGCGCAACGCCTTCGCCGACCTGCCAGCCGAGCAGGTGCGCGCCGCCCGGCTCGGCGGCCGACACTGGTGGGGGACCCTGCGGGAACTGGCCCGGCACAACCGGTCGGCAGTCGTCGCGCTCGGCGTCCTGCAGTTCGTCGGGGTGTGGAACGACCTGGTGGTGGGGCTGCTGTTCAACGCGGCGGAGACCGCCCCGCTGGGGATGTTCCTCTACGGCCAGGCCCGGCACTTCGTCGCCAACAGCGGGGTGCTGGCCGCCGGGTCGGTGCTCGCCTCGATCCTGCCGGTGCTGCTGGTGGTGGCGGCCCGCCGGCACCTGGTGACCGGGCTGGTCTCCCGGGGCATCCGATGACCGGGTCCCGACGACCCCGTTGGCCTGCGGCGGTCGCGGTGCTCACCCTGGTCGGTGGGGTGCTCGGCAACGTGGCGAGCAACCTGCTCTCCGAGCTGGCCGACACCCTGCTCGGTCCGGCGAGCATCGCGGTGGCGGTGGTCGGTGCGGTCGCCGCCGTGGTGATCGAACTCCGTCGGCGACGGACCGAACGCACCGATCCCGCCGACCCGACCGACGTCGTCACCGCGCCGTCGACGGGAGCACCCACCCTGCCCTACCCGGCCGGGTTCACCGGGCGGGTCGGGCAGGTCGACGCGGTCGTGACACTGCTGCGGACCACACACGCGGTGGCGGTGGTGGGTCGGCGGGCGGTCGGCACGTCGGCCTGCGCGGTGCAGGCCGCGAACCTGTGCCGCGACGAGTTCCCCGACCAGCAGTACTACCTCGACCTGCGGCGGGGCGGTCGGCAGCGCTCACCCCGGGAGGTGCTCACCGCCCTGGCCCGGATCCTGGGTACCACCGCCCCCGCCGGCGAGGGGGTCGACGACCTGGAGGCCGCCGCCGACGAGCTGCGTTCGCACCTCGACGGACGTCGGATCCTGTTGGTGCTGGACAACGTCGACCGACCGGAGCAGGTGCGGGCATTGCTCCCGCCGGCCGCCCGGACCTGTCGGCTGCTCCTGGCCGGGACGCCCGGACTGGCCGCCTGCGAGGGGCTGGTCCCGTACTGGCTCGAGGAACCGGACCGGGCGGACGCCGTGGAGTTGTTCGCCGCCGCCGGGGGTGCCGTGTCGGCCGCCCGACGGCACCTTCCGGACCCGCATGTCGACCCGGCGGTCGCCGAGATCGTCGACCTGTGCGGGCGGCAGCCCCGGGTCGTGCGGGCGCTCGGCTACCGGACCGCCCAGCACGGGTGGCGCTACACCGACGTCCGGGACAACCTGCGGCACGTCGCCGCCGCCCCGCCACACCAGCGGACACCGGTCTCCCCGGCGGTACGCCTGGTGACCGACCGGGACACCGCGTACCACGCGCTGTCGTGGCAGGCGCGACGGTTGTTCCGGCTGCTGTCGCTCAGCCCCGCCCCGCTGGACCGGCCGGCGATCGGGGCCCTCGCCGGTCGACCACGTCGGCAGGTGGCGGCCCTGCTCGACGAGTTGGCCGCCGCGGCCTTCGTCGGTGGGGCCGCCGGTGACAGGTACGACCTCCGTCCGCTGCTGGTGCCGTACGCCCGGTTGCACCTGCGTAGCGCCGACACCGTGGGACGGCGGGTCGCCGCCCAGGCCCGACTGACCCGCCACCTGGCCCGGCGGGCCGAGCGCCACGCGGCCAACCTCCAGCTGACCGGGGCACTGCTGGGCCGGGAACGGTCGCTGCTGCCGGACGACGATCCGTACGCCTGGTTCGACCTGCACCAGGATCTGCTCCTGGCGGTGGTGGGGGTCCCGGCGGGGGCTGCCGACACGCTGCCCCGGCGGGTCCGTCGATGGTGGTTCCGGCTGGCCGTGGCGCTCTGCGGGTGGCTGGCCCACGCCGACCGGTTCACCGAGTGGCAGAAGGTCTGCGACCTGGTCCTGGCGACCCCGACGGCCGGTGACCGGCCGAGGATCGCCGGGTGGGCGCACAACGAGCTGGGGGTGTTGCGTCGGCGGCAGAACGACCCGCACGGTGCCGCCGCCGCGCTCACCCTGGCGGTCGCCGAACGCGGCCGACGGGGCACCGCGCAGGCCCGGATGAATCTGGGGCTCGCCCTGCTCGACCTGGGTCAGGTCGACGACGCGGTGGAGCATCTGGAGCTGTCCCGGCGGCACCGGTCGGGGGCGGACCGCTCGGGGCACGCGTTGACCGACCTGGGTCTGGGAGCCGCCCGGCTGACCCGGGGTGAACCGGAGGCCGCCCACCACCACCTGGTGCGGGCGGCCAACACCTTCCGGTCTCTCGGGGACGCCCGGGGGTACGCGGCGGCGTTGGCCAACCTGATGCTGGTGTACCACCGGCTCGGGGAGCATCTCGACGCGGCGCAGGCGGGGCGGGCGGTGCTGGACGAGGAGAACGCCGGCCCGGCGATCCGGGCCGGTGCCCTGCTCAACGCGGGAGCGATCCTGTTCGCCAGGGCGACCGAGGACACCGGGCCGGACGGATCAGCACGGTCGGTGGGGGTCGACCGGCGACGGCTGGTGGAGTCCTACCGGCTGCTGACCCGCAGTCGCCTGCTGCGGCACGGCCGTCCGTCGCAGGGGTCGGGTCGTACCCTGCTCTGCCTCGGTGACGTGGCGACGGCGCTGGGGAAGCCGGCGGTGGCCCGTCGACACTGGTCGCGGGCCGCGCAGGTGTACCAGGAGATCGGCGACGCGGGCGGGCGGGCCCAGGCGCGACAACGGTTGTCCGAGGGCTGACCGGTCGGGGCGGTGGTCCCCGGGTGGGTGGGAGGCGGGACACTTGTCGTACCCGGCAGGTCGTCGGGGCAGCGAGTCGAGGGAGCCACCGCAGCGTGCCCGAACTGCCGCTTTCCGTCCCCACCGGCCCGGGTCACGGCGCCGAACTGCGGGCAGACTGTTCCCGCTGCTTCGGGCTGTGCTGCGTGGCACCGGCCTTCGCCGCCTCGGCCGACTTCGCGATCGACAAACCGGCCGGGCAGCCCTGCCCCCACCTGGGTGGAGACTTCCGCTGCGGTACGCACGACCGGCTGCGGGACCGGGGGTTCGCCGGGTGCACCGTATTCGACTGCTTCGGTGCCGGTCAGCAGGTCGCCCAGATCACCTACGGCGGGCGCAGTTGGCGGGACGATCCGGACACCGCGCACACGATGTTCGAGGTGTTCGCGGTGATGCGTCAGTTGCACGAGTTGCTCTGGTATCTCACCGAGGCGTTGGCGCTGCGGCCTGTCGAGCCGATCGCGGGTGAGCTGCGGCGGGCGCTGGCCGAGACGACCCGCCGGACCGAGGGTTCCCCGCAGGAGTTGCTGGCCCTGGACGTGGCCGCCCACCGGGCGAAGGTCAACGGGTGGCTCTCCCGCGCCGGTGACCGGGCCCGGGGCCGGGGCGGACTGGACCGGCGGGGTGCCCACCTGCTCGGGGTGGACCTGCGCCGTACCGACCTGCGCGGGGCGAACCTGCGGGGGGCGGTGCTGCTCGGCGCCGACCTGCGCGGGGTGGACCTGACCCGGGCCGACCTGACCGGTGCCGACCTGCGGGGTGCCGACCTGCGGGGGGCGGACCTGCGCCGGGCGCTGTTCC